>NZ_JBCLVE010000005.1:0-269608 GCF_039548515.1 Luteimonas qiangzhengi
GGTGTTAGGCGCCAATGACACGACAACAGGCCATTGAAGCAATTCGAGCATCAGTCGCTCAGGGCACGGGCACTCCAATCGTCGAGCCTGATAGAGACGCTGCTGTGATCAAACTCGCACAGGAGCTTGAGAGTGCAACTATTGAGCCTGTTCCAGCCCTGATCGGAGGCATCGCCTACCCAGATGTGGGCCTTGGCGAAGCTCTGGCTGCTGAGTCACCGCTCGTCATTGCTCGCGCTGGTGACAACTGGCTCGGCTTTCTGCCGTCCCGTCAGGAATTCTTCCTTGCATATGGTCCGTCGCCTACTGAACTCAACGCACTGGGTTTCTTCTCGCCGGACGCTTTGGCTGAGTGGCACGGCTAGAGTCACGGGTCATTGCATGGCAGAGTTGGCGCCTAACAATTCATCAAGCCGACACCGCTTCGCGGCGCGGCTTAATTCAGGCGTTAGGCGGCAATGAGACTTTCTCTCCGACCCGCAGCTGATGAAGAGCGTGCCTTCTGTGAGTGGCTCAATCGTCGCAACATGGGCGGTTACCTCGCTACGAGAGGCATCGCCTGGGATCCAGGTCGCTTCGTCAGTAGCTGGATCGAGTTTGAGAACCTGATCATCCTGATGGAGTCTGACGCGGTTGGCTTGCTGCGACTGGCTCCGGAAGCGAATGCTTTGGGCCTTAGAGACCTTCAGGTAATTCAAGAGCACCAAGGTCGGGGCATCGGCACTTGGGCAGTACAGCAGGCGCAGGCTTTTGCGGCTACTCGCGGCTTCCCCCGGTTGCAGCTCCGGGTGTACGAGGAGAGCCCAGCTAGGACGTTGTATGCTCGCTTGGGGTTCGAGACAGAGTCGATTGCTGGTGGCACGGTCCATATGGCGTGGGCGGTGCCGCCTAACAGTTCGTTCAAGCCGAAACCGCTTCGCGGTTCGGCTTAACTCAAGGTGTTAGGCGTCACATGAACCTTCTCGCGCGGCCGTTGAACCCTTGGAAAGACCTGATTGTGCACTTGGGCGCGTGGGCTGTACTGCTAGCACTCCCCTCGCTTTTTTACTCGTTCGCCCCCAACTCTGATTTTGATCTTGCTCTAAAGCGCGCATACCCCAACGAGACAGCGATCGTACTTGGCGGCCACAGTCAGTTCAGTGGTTCTGGCACCCTCAAGCGGCGAAGCTATGTGCTCTTCCCGTCCGTGCTCATCGACCCAAAATTTGTCCAGGTTGAACAGCGCAACTCGAGTACTCCCGCAGTTCTTGAAGAGCGCGGTCTATTTTTAGCGACGCTTGTAATCTTCTTGGGGCTTTGCAGTTATTATTTCTGGCGACGTTGGCGCACCAGACCGGATGACGCCTAACAGTTCATTCAAGCCGAAACCGCTTCGCGGTTCGGCTTAACTCAAGTTGTTAGGCCTTGTTTCCCGCACTGTTGTTGCCGGGTTCCAGGCAATCTGTAGCGCCTCGCTCATCCGCAGCGTTTGCGCCTCGCACGCGCGGTGCAGGCATCGGCAGTCAGCCATGCAGCAGCTCGGCTTCGGACAGGCGCGACTCTTCGCAAGATGCGACCGGCCGAGTCGGCTTCGGGCAGGGCGCAGTGAGAGTTCTTGGCCGCGCGAGTCTATGGTTCTGGCTTCGGCCCCGGCAAGTAGCAGCCTCAGGGCGTTCGGCCAGACTTGTTGTACTGTTCGGCTCAGGGGTTGGGCTGCTGCAACGGGGCACGAGTGCCGAGGTGCGGCGGCCTAACAAGTCGTTCAAGCCGAATCCGCTTCGTTACGCAAAACACATGGCAGGTAAAGCTTGCCATGTGTTTCGCTTCACTACGCTGCTCGGCTTAACTCTGGTGTTAGGCCGCTGGGGAGTCACATGGCCAATCCAACCAACAAGCTTCTGGTAGCCGGGGCAGCACTCAGCGGATTTGCCGCGCTGTTGCATCTTGCGTGCTTGGTGGTGGGCGCGCCGCTGTTCCGCTTCTTGGGGGCCGGCGAGCAGATGGCCCAGCTCCACACAGCCGGTCATTGGTACCCCACCGTCGTTACCTTGGTTATTGCCAGCGTGCTCGTTGGGTGGAGCGCTTACGCTCTCTCCGGCGCGGGTGTAATTCGCAAGCTGCCTCTGCGCCGCACCGTACTCTCCGCGGTCACAGCCATCTACATTGGCCGCGGCGTCGCGTTCGTACCGGTCATGGCCTACTTTCCTGGGAACAGCGTGACGTTCTGGGTCGTGAGTTCCGCAACCTGCCTACTGATCGGCGTCGTCCACTTGGTGGGGCTCCGGAAATCTTGGGCCAGGCTGTCAGGCAGCGCGGCCTAACAATGCGTTCAAGCCGAAGCCGCTTCGTTCCGCAAAGCACATGGCAGGTACAGCTTGCCATGTGCTTTGCTCCACTACGCGTCTCGGCTTAACTTAGGCGTTAGGCCCCATAGGAGAGATTCAATGATGGAAGCAGTGTTATTTCTCGCATTAGCGTTGTCTGGTCCAGTGGACGTTGCCGAGCCGGTCGTTTGCATCAAAACATCTATTGATGCATCCGGCCGCACGTCCAACAACAAGGTCATTGCTAGCTCAGGTGACAGATCAAATGACCGGGGTGCACTCCAGTTTCTGCGGGCGCTTGATTTCTCACGCGTCCCTGTTGGCGTGGAGTTAGACCAGACCGGACACATCCTGGTTCGGGCTACAGGTTCTGATACATACACCGTTGACGTAACGGAGGCCCGACTACTCGAATCCTGTCCAACTGCGGGGCCGCATGGGGCCTAACCATGCGTTCAAGCCGAAGCCGCTTCGTTCCACCAACCACATGGCAGGTAAAGCTTGCCATGTGGCTGGCTCCACTACGCAGCTCGGCTTAACTTGGGTGTTAGCTTGCATAGGAGATTGCATGCAGTCTGTAAGAATCGCAGCTCTAGCTCTGACTTTACTAATGACATCATCGCCAGCGGTAGCCGAGAACCTGTCACTCGCCTGCTATGTCGGGTCAGATCCCGCACCATTTGTAGTGCGGGTGAATACGACCGAAGGCACCGTAGTTGATCGGGGAGAGGCTGGAAAGAACGTCACAATTACTGACGACTCAATTGCGTACTTCCGCTACAGCAAACCGAATACGGACAATTCTTTATGGAGAATTGAGATCGACAGGTGGACTGGGAACCTTACTGTCTACAACAAAAACGGCCAGCCCTTGCCGGTAGCAACACGTTGCGTGAAGCAACAGAAGGCACTCTAAGTGCAAGCTAACAATTCGTTCAAGCCGAGACCGCTTCGCGGCTCGGCTGCATGGTGGCGTGTACCACTCCGCCGTTCCGCGCAGCGGTCCGGCTTAACTCAGGCGTTAGGCCTCAAAAACAACTTCGAGATAGAGATGGCTACTACTCGCACATTGACGCCTCGTAAGGCGCTAATGTTTTTCACGTTCGCGCTTGTGGGATCACTGACCGGAACTTTGGTCGGGCCTCGCATCGCTGGGGCGTTTGACGGCTCACCGGTGTGGCTTCTTTCTGGCATTTTGTGCGTCTTAATTCTGCTCGCGTTGATCGTTACTTACATGGCATTTCGCCTTGCTACGAAGAGCAAGCGGCCAAGGCACTCCAAACAAGACGACGCGGCCTAACAATGCGTTCAAACCGAAATTGCATCGCTACACCAGCCACATGGCAGGAAGAGCTTGCCATGTGGCCGGCTACGCGCTGCAATTCGGCTTAACTTAGGTGTTAGGCGCCAATGACACGACAACAGGCCATTGAAGCAATTCGAGCATCAGTCGCTCAGGGCACGGGCACTCCAATCGTCGAGCCTGATAGAGACGCTGCTGTGATCAAACTCGCACAGGAGCTTGAGAGTGCAACTATTGAGCCTGTTCCAGCCCTGATCGGAGGCATCGCCTACCCAGATGTGGGCCTTGGCGAAGCTCTGGCTGCTGAGTCACCGCTCGTCATTGCTCGCGCTGGTGACAACTGGCTCGGCTTTCTGCCGTCCCGTCAGGAATTCTTCCTTGCATATGGTCCGTCGCCTACTGAACTCAACGCACTGGGTTTCTTCTCGCCGGACGCTTTGGCTGAGTGGCACGGCTAGAGTCACGGGTCATTGCATGGCAGAGTTGGCGCCTAACAATTCATCAAGCCGACACCGCTTCGCGGCGCGGCTTAATTCAGGCGTTAGGCGGCAATGAGACTTTCTCTCCGACCCGCAGCTGATGAAGAGCGTGCCTTCTGTGAGTGGCTCAATCGTCGCAACATGGGCGGTTACCTCGCTACGAGAGGCATCGCCTGGGATCCAGGTCGCTTCGTCAGTAGCTGGATCGAGTTTGAGAACCTGATCATCCTGATGGAGTCTGACGCGGTTGGCTTGCTGCGACTGGCTCCGGAAGCGAATGCTTTGGGCCTTAGAGACCTTCAGGTAATTCAAGAGCACCAAGGTCGGGGCATCGGCACTTGGGCAGTACAGCAGGCGCAGGCTTTTGCGGCTACTCGCGGCTTCCCCCGGTTGCAGCTCCGGGTGTACGAGGAGAGCCCAGCTAGGACGTTGTATGCTCGCTTGGGGTTCGAGACAGAGTCGATTGCTGGTGGCACGGTCCATATGGCGTGGGCGGTGCCGCCTAACAGTTCGTTCAAGCCGAAACCGCTTCGCGGTTCGGCTTAACTCAAGGTGTTAGCGCCCATGACAAACCATGCTCACTGACACTCCAAAGCTGCTTGGTGACGCTCGTGCCATATCCGAGCGCATGCAGCTGCTTCGTGATCCTCATATCGCGCCCTTGACCGACTACGTTGAGCGGCTGCGTCTAGAGGCCGGACCCGGCGCCGTGATTCCCTACTTCGACCCTTGGGACGGAGGTATTGAGGCTGAGGTTCTTTTTCTGTTGGAAGCCCCTGGAGCAAAAGCCGTCAGATCTGGCTTCGTATCACGTAACAATCCAGATGAAACAGCGAAGAATATTTTCGAGTTGTGCCACGAGGCTGGACTTCATAGAAAGGCCATGGCTCTCTGGAGCGTGGTCCCTTGGTATATTGGAACTGGCAGCAAGATTCGCGCTGCCACACCAGCCGATCTTGAGGCCGGTCTGAAACCGCTGCCGCGCTTACTCGAACTTCTGCCGAGGGTAAGAACCGTGGTCTTGGTCGGCCGCAAAGCCGAGCGAGCTCAGCCTCATATCAATGAAGTCAGATATCGTGTATTCACGTCACCGCATCCTAGCCCGCTCTTTGTCAACAATGCTCCCGGCAATCGTGAAAGGCTTCTCTCAGCTTTTCGCCAAGTGCGTGACGCTGTCGTCCCACGCGCTGGGCGCTAACAAATCATTCAAGCCGATGCCGCTTCGCGGCACGGCTTAATTCTAGTGTTAGGCCGCGGGGCAACACCGAGGGCACCGCTGCATCCATCGTTCAATCTCGACTCGCAGTTAAAACGGAGAGCTCAGCATGTCCACTGGCGTCGTAGTTGTTTTTATCGTCATTCTGATTGCAGCGGCGGCAACCTACGCGGCAAAGAGAAAGAAGGGGTAAGGGCTATTGTGCGGTGCAAGGAGTCAAGAGACATCGGCTCTTGCACCGTAACTCCCGCACAGGAAGATCGGGTCCAATCCAGCCATGTTGTTCACAATTGCTGCATGCGTCATCTGTGGCATCGTGCTGGTGGCTGCAGGCTCATGGGTCGCGGCCTAACAGTTCGTTCAAGCCGACCCCGCTTCGCTGCTTCTCTTGAGTTGACGGGTGCTGGTACGCTTCCGGTCCACCAGCCGTCGCCGCAGCGGGGCGGCTTAACTCAAGGTGTTAGGCGGCTGAGCAACCACGTCACAAATTGAGACAATGATGGAAGACGACTACGAACTTGTAATGTCCCCGCTCTGCCAGTCCATTACTGACAGCGGACACACCGTACGCGTTGAGATCTATCGCGGGCCGGACACTGACTGGACCCTCGAAGTGGTCGATGCATCCAACACTTCTACCGTTTGGGACGATCTGTTCGCCACGGATCAGGCCGCCTTGGATGAGGTGCTGCGGATCATCCGAGAGGATGGTATGAAGTCAATCGTAGAGCCCTCTGGGGAGGCAGCACAGTGATGGGCAGCCGCCTAACCGATGGGTGTCCACTTTTTCGAAGGAAGTCCCCGCCTGAGATGCTTCGGCTTCCAGGACTGATTGTGCTTGGTGTCGGCCGCCGAAACGTTCCAATCAGCGCAGAGCTTCAGGAAGCCGAGCTACCCAGCCGGAGCCAACAAGCGATGAGCATGGGTATACACCGCATGTCCGTCATCGCGGGCAAACCCGATCAGTGTCAGGTTGGCGCGTTCCGCGAGTGAAAGCGCGAGCGCGGTGGGAGCGGACACCGCGGCCATCAGGGCCACACCGGCACTGGCCGCTTTCATGGCCATTTCATAACTGGCGCGGCTGGTGACAACGAGGAAACCGGCGGCGGGATCAGCGTCCTCGGCGTGCATGGCGCCGATCAGCTTGTCCAGGGCGTTGTGACGGCCCACGTCTTCGCGTACCAGCTGCAAACCGCCATCGAGGGCGGCCCAGCCTGCGGCATGGGTCGCACCGGTGCGGGCATTGATGTCCTGGCCGGAGCGCAGTCCGCGTAGGGCCCGCTGCAATGCCGGCACGGTCACGCGCACGTCCGCGGCGACCGGGGGCGGATAACGCAGCGCCGCTTCCAACAACTCGCTGCCGCATACACCGCAGCCGCTGCGCCCGCTCATGCTGCGTCGCCGGTTCTCCAACGCCTGGGCGCGATTGGCGGGAATGCGCATGCGGATCTGGATGCCTTCGATCAGGTGCTCGACGCTGTCGATAACCAGATCCGCCCGCGCGTCGACGATGCCTTCGCTGAGGGCGAAACCGGCCGCGAAATCCTCGAGGTCGGTTGGGGTGGCCATCATTACCGCGAACGGCTGGTCGTTGTAGACGAAGGCGACCGGCACTTCTTCGGCGATGTGGTCATCAAGCTGGCGGCCGGTATTGCCGCGCCAGCGGTGTACGCGGCGGACAACGCTGCCGGGGGTGGCGCGCGCATCGGGCGGGGCTGAAGAGGGGTTCGACATGCTGTCAGCATGCCGCAATCGGCATCGCGATGCTGGCTGGATCGGGGGCACCCCGCCTGCCGGGGCTTTTCCCGACGCGCCGCGGCGGGCATCATGCTGGCAGACCCAGAACGGAGTTTCCGATGCGCCAGCTGTTACTGCCATTGCTGCTTGTTGGACTGGCCGGCTGCGCGCTGCTGCAGCCCGCGGCCACTCCCACCGATGGCGCCGCGCACTCCTCCGAGCGGGAGCTGGAAACCACGTTCATCGTGGTCCGCCATGCGGAAAAGGCCACGGACGACACGGAAGACCCGGCGCTTGATGCCGACGGCGAGGCCCGCGCCGAGGCGCTGGCTCGGGAGCTGGCCGACGTGCCCCTGACAGCGATCTATTCCACGCCCACCAAGCGCACCCGTGGTACGGCGGCGCCCGTGGCGGCTGAAAAGTCGCTGGAAGTGCGGGACTACGATCCCGCGCTGGCGGCGACCGAACTGGCCACGCTGTTGCACATCCGCCATGCGGGCGATGCGATCCTGCTGGTGGGGCACAGCAATACGGTGCCCGACATCGTGACTGCGCTGTGCGCCTGCCCGGTGGAGGCAATGAGCGAGGCGGAGTACGGGGATCTGTTCCGCGTGCGCATTGCGTCAGGCGGTAAGGCCACGCTGGAGCGCGACCGCTTCTGAGCCGCCCGGTGCATCGACGCCCGCTACAACAGTGACCGACGTCACAAATCGGTGCGCGGATGGCGAGTATGGTCGGAGCTGGGAGGAGCGCTTGTGCAGCGTCACGCTGCGCCACCAGCGCATCCAGAAGGGGAGAACCGCAATGAATTCCATGACCAGACGACTGCTGCCGCTTGTCGCTTTTGCTTTGGCAATGAGCGCTGCAACGGGAGCCAACGCGCAGGCGGGGTCGACCTGTCCGCAGCTGCCGGCCGATTCAGGACTGAGCTGGGAGCAGCGTGGGAACGACGCATTCCTGATCTGCAGCGCGGTGGGCGCGGACGGCAGCGAAGCATTCGGCCTGTCACTGTCCGCCAATTCACCATTCCAGCCGCGGCGTGCCTTTCGGGAAGAGCGCGGCGTGGTGGCCGGCAAGGACATCCGCTGGTATCGGGCGGAAGTGGGCACCCAGCCTGACATCCTCGTCCGGGAAACCCGGGTGGAACTGAGCCGGGACCAGGTGGCTCACATCTGGATGCGCACGTCTTCCGAAGAGGTGCTGCAGGAACGCATGCTGCTAGTGGAACGGCTGGATTTCGATGATATGCGGGTCAGCAGCAACTGAGCGACCTGGCGCGATTTAACTGAAATGGAACACCCGGCAGTGAGCTTCGGGCTGTGGGCGGGCGGACGGTTTTCCTGCAAGGACCTGGCGCCCTATATCGTGGCAGCTGGCGCCGGCGGGCTTTGCGCCGATCGCGATCGGCCTGACGCTGACCCTGATTCACCTGATCTCGATCCCGGTGACCAATACCTCGGTGAACCCGGCACGCTCGGTGGGCGTGGCGCTGTTTGCGGATACGGCCGCGGTGTCACAGCTGTGGCTGTTTTGGTTGGCGCCGCTGCTGGGCGGGGCGATCGGTGGTCTGGTCTACAAGTGGCTGGGGAGCGAAGTTCGCGAGTCGGGGGCGTAGCCCCGACCTACGGGAGAGGGGAATACCGCGCCCCCGCAGGGGCGTAGCCCCGACCTGCTGGAGAGGAGAATGCCGCGCCCCCGCAGGGGCGTAGCCCCGACCTGCGGGTGGACTGCTTGAGTGTCGGCGGCGTAGCCCAGACCTACGGGGTTGGCAGTAGGTCGGGGCTATGCCCCCGACGCACATGCTGCGCTCAGAAACGGCCTTCCTGGAAGTCGACAAAGGCCTGCATCAGCTCCTCACGGGTGTTCATGACGAACGGACCGTGGCGTGCAACCGGTTCGCGCAGCGGGCGGCCGGCGACGAGGATCAGGCGCGCACCGGCCTCACCCGCACGCAGGGCCAGCAGGTCGCCGCCGCCCAGGACGGCAATCTCCTGCGTATCGAGCGCCCTCGCCTCCTCGCCGACGCCGATCTCAACGGCGCCTTCGAAGGCGTAGGCAAACGCACTGTGGCCTTCAGGCAGCGCGAACTCCCAGCTGCGCCCGGCTTCCAGCGCGATATCCAGGTACAGCGGATCGGTGGCCGGCTGCACGATCGGTCCGGCGACCTCGCCGACGCTGCCGGCAATCACCTTCACCTCGACACCCTCCGACGGGCTGGCGGTGGGAATACACTCGGGGCCGAACTCCTGGTAACGCGGCTCGGTCATCTTGTCCTTGGCCGGCAGGTTCACCCACAGCTGGAAGCCGCGCATGCGGCCCTCCTCCTGCTCGGGCATCTCCGAATGCACCAGACCGCGGCCGGCGGTCATCCACTGCACCGCACCCGGCACCAGCAGGCCCTCGTTGCCGTGGTTGTCGCGGTGGCGCATGCGGCCGTCAAGCATGTAGGTGACGGTCTCGAAGCCGCGGTGCGGATGCTCCGGAAAGCCGGCGATGTAGTCCTCGGCACGGTCGGTGCCGAATTCGTCCAGCAGCAGGAACGGATCCAGGTCGGGCAGCTGCGGGCCGCCGATCACCCGGGTCAGCTTGACCCCGGCGCCGTCGGAAGCGGGCATGCCGCGCAGCTTGCGGGCGATGCGGGCGTGGGACGCGGTGGTGTTCATGTCTGGCTCCTGTGCGGGAACCGGAATAATGGGGGCGCACGGCCCCTTTGCGCAGGTGCGTGGGTGAAACGGTGGGTTACGCAGGGCGTCGGGGGCGTAGCCCCGACCTACAGGGATATCTTACGCGCGACTGCCGGCGGTCGTTTTCCATACCGAGGGCCGCTGCAGTCGCCACGCCCTGTGGATGCGCGGATTGCGGGCAAAGTCGGTGGGGATGGTGTCGGGCGTGATTTCCTCGCACTGGGCAAACTGCGCCACGGCCTCTTCATCCAGGCGGAAGCGGCGGAAGTTGTTGCTGAAGTACAGCACGCCCCCCGGCGTCAGCCGGGCCACCGCAGCCTGCAGCAGGCGCACGTGCCCGCCCTGGATCTCGAAATCATTGGCGCGGGCGGAGTTGGAGAAGGTGGGCGGGTCGCAGAAAATCAGGTCGTACTGGCCGCGCTCGGCCTCAAGCCAGGTCAGCGCGTCCGCCTGGACCATGCGGTGGTCGCTGCCGCCCAGGCCATTCTCACCCAGGTTGTCGGCCAGCCACTGCAGATAGGTGGCCGACAGGTCCACACTGGTGGTCTGTGCGGCACCACCGATGGCGGCCTGCACAGTGGCCACGCCGGTGTAGCAGAACAGGTTGAGAAAGCGCTTGCCGCGCGCCTCGGCGCCGATGCGGGCGCGCAGCGGGCGGTGATCAAGGAACAGCCCGGTATCCAGGTAATCGAACAGGTTCACCTGCAGCCGCGCCGCGCCCTCATTCACCACGATGTGCTCGCCACGCGCATCCATGCGTCCGTATTTGCTGCCTCCCTTGCCGCGGGTGCGGGTCTTGACCGCGATGCGCTCCTGGGGGAGTTCAAACACCTCGCGGGCGGCAGCCAGCAGGTCACCGAGGCGGCGACGGGCGGTCTGCTCGGGGATGGTGGCCGGCGGGGCGTATTCCTGCACATGCAGCCAGTGCTGATCGGGGGCGTCGGCCTCGGTGTAGACATCGATGGCGGCGGCGTATTCCGGCAGGTCGGCATCGTAGACGCGGTAACAGCCGATGCCTTCGCGCGCGCGCCAGGATTTGAGCCCGCGCAGGTTCTTGCGCAGGCGGTTGGCCACCATCTGCGCGCCTTCGCCGAGCGGTTGCGGCGCGGAGGATTCGCGCTTGGCCGGAGCGACGTCGTCACAGACGATCAGGCTGCATTCGAGCGAGCCATTCCAGAGCCGGTAACGCTTGCGGGCGCGAAGGCGGGTGGCGAAAGCCAGCTCCTCATCGCCGCACAGCAGGCTGGCGCGCCAGCCGGGAACCGCACTGGCCAGGGCTGCGCCCAGGGCCCGATACAGCGCCGGATCGGCAGCCAGGCGGGCGTCATAAGGGGGATTGCACACCGCCAGGCCTGCCGGGGCGTGCCCGTCGCTATCGGCGCCGCTCGTGAGCGTTGGGAATGCATCGGCCAGGCGCTCGATCGGGACCACCCGGAAGTTGATTGAATCGGCCAGCCCAGCGGCTGCAGCATTGGTGATGGCCGCATCGATGGCACGCCGGTCGATATCGCTGCCGTAAAAGTGCGGACGCAAGGCCGCGCGGCCGGCCTGTTCGCGGGTCAGCGCTTCCTGCCACAGGGTGTTCCATGTTTCGCGCTCGAACCCCGGCCAGCGGGACGGCAGGATGGCCTGGGCAGTCTGCGTGTCCGCCTGCTCAGGCCGGTGCTGCCTGCCGGAATCACCGGCCAGCGCGCGCAACCGCAGCAGTCCGGGCGCCACATCGGCCGCCATCAGCGCGCCTTCGATCAGCAGCGTACCGCTGCCGCACATCGGATCCAGCAGCCCACCGCCATCGGCGTACACCTGCGGCCAGTTGCCACGCAGCAATACCGCGGCGGCCAGGTTTTCCTTCAGCGGCGCATCGCCCTGGGCCTTGCGCCAGCCGCGCCGGTGCAGCGGGCCGCCGCCCAGGTCCACGGACAGCAGCGCCCTGCCCTTGCGCACCACCAGGTTCAGGCGCAGGTCGGGTCGCTCCAGATCCACGTCCGGGCGGGTGCCGTCGCGATCACGCATGGCGTCGACCACGGCGTCCTTGGTGCGCTGGGCAGCGTAGCGGGCGTGGGTGATGGCGGTGCCGGACACGTGGGCATCCACGGCAAGCGTCATGCCGGGGCTCAGGTGTTCATGCCACTCCAGCGCGCGGGCGCCTTCGTAAAGGGCGTGCTCATCCGGGCAGTCCCAGTCGGCCAGCGGCCACAGCACCCGGCTGGCGGTGCGCGCCCACAGCACGGCGCGCTGGGCGTCGGTCAGGCTGCCGGTGGTGTTGACGCCGGCGACGGTGGCGGTGGCTTTTTCACAGCCCAGCGCCAGCAGCTCATCGGCAAGCAGGTATTCAAGACCTTTGGCGCAGGAGACAAAGAAATTCATGGCGACAGGATACAGGCCGCCGGGCCATTCGAATGGCGCCGGGCATGGCAGCAAGCCGTTCGCGAAAGTCGCGGAATCGGGTGATTACAGGGAAGAAAGCAGCTCGGCGAACGCGTCGGCGGAAGCCTGCACATGGCGCTCCAGGCGGTGGTTGTCATCCACCAGCAGCAGACGCGCGCGGCGCGGGCGGGCCCAGGCGATCACCTGGGCGGCGTCGATCAGCTCATCGTCCCAGCCGTGCACGATCGAAACCGGCACGTCGGCCGCATCCAGCGCGGGCGCCGGGCTCAGCCGCGCCGGGGGCGCCATCAGGAACAGCCCCGCCACCGGGACCTGCAGCGACACCCGACCGGAAATCCACGCACCCAGGCTGGAACCGGCCAGCACCAGCGGCCCGCGCGTGGCCGCGCCCCGGGCGCCCTTGAGCAGGCGCTGCAGCCTGCTGGGCACATCGCCCAGCTCGCTGATTTCCTGGCGGGCGTCCAGATCGGTGTAGTCGGGCCGCTCGTGGGTCCAGCCCAGGCGCTCGCAGACTTCGGCCAGCGCGGTCACCTTGGTGGCGCCCGGCCCGCTCTCGAATCCGTGGGAAAGGATGACGTGGCCGCGTGCGCTCATGCCCGCGAACGCCTGCAGCAATCGTTACCGCGCAAAAGCATGTCCATGCGGGGATGCTAGAGCATTTCCCTCACCACCGAGACGTCGCACCCGCGCGCGCGGCGATAAATCGCCTAGCATCGGCACATGGCCGATACCGCACCCTCCATCACCCGCCAGCACCTGCCCTACGTCGAGCGCCTGGGGCACCGCACGCTCGATGACATCGACCTGGTGGTGATCCACTGCACCGAGCTGCCGGATATGGCCATGGCGCGCGAATACGGCGAGCGCATCCTGTACCCGGACGCCGGCACCGGCGCGGCCGGGCACTGGTACGTGGACCGCGACGGCGCGTTGACCGAATACGTGCCGGTCGAACGCATTGCCCACCACGTGCGCGGCTGGAACCCGCGCTCGGTGGGGATCGAACTGGTCAACATCGGCCGCTATCCGCACTGGTATGACAGCCGCCACCAGGCCATGACCGAGCCTTACACCGACGCGCAGATCGAGGCGCTGCTGCAGCTACTGCGTCACCTGCGGGCAGCCCTGCCGCAGCTGCGCTGGATCGCGGGCCACGAGGCGCTGGATACGGATCGGATGCAGGCCAGCGATGACCCGGCCCTGACCGTGGCGCGTAAGGTGGATCCCGGTCCGCTGTTTCCCTGGGACGAGGTGCTGGCGCGGATTCCGCTGGAACGGCTGCCCACCTAGCAGTCAGGCCCCTGCCCGCCCGGGCCACGGGGCCGGCAGGTACAATTGCAGCCCCTGAAAACAGCCGCCGCACGCATGCCTTCCCCCGCTTCCGAACTGATTGACCTGCTCTCATTGGAGCGGCTGGAACAGGACCTGTTCCGCGGCCAGAGCCGTGACATTGGTACCCGCTACGTGTTTGGCGGCCAGGTGCTGGGCCAGGCGCTGTCGGCCGCCCAGACCACCATGACCCACCCGCGACCGGCGCATTCGCTGCACGCCTATTTCCTGCGTGCGGGCGATGTGGATCATCCGATCGTGTACGAAGTCGACCGCACCCGCGATGGCGGATCTTTCTCGGTACGCCGGGTGACCGCGGTGCAGCACGGCAAGGTGATCTTCTTCTGCGCGGCCTCGTTCCAGGAGCCCGAACAGGGCGCCGAGCACCAGCTGACGATGCCGGAGGTGCCCAGGCCCGATGACATTGCACCGCTGGCGCCGCTGTCGGCCGCCAGGCTGGAAAAACTGCCGACCAAGGTGCAGCGATGGCTGGACCGGGCCGGGCCGTTTGAATTCCGCCACGTGTACCCGCGCGACGATCTGGATCCGCCCAAGCGCCCGCCGTACCAGCAGGTGTGGTTCCGCTTGGCCGAAAAGGTGGGTGATGCGCCGGAGCTGCACCGGGCGCTGCTGGCCTACGCCTCCGATTTCCACCTGCTGGGCACGGCGACCTTCCCCCACGGCATCAGCTATTACCAGCCGAATGTGCAGATGGCATCGCTGGATCACGCGCTGTGGTTCCACCGTCCGTTCCGCGCCGACGAGTGGCTGCTGTATTCGATCGACAGCCCCAGCGCCAGCGGCTCACGGGGCCTTGCCCGCGGGATGATCTACGATATCAACGGCCATCTGGTGGCCAGTACCGCCCAGGAAGGCCTGATCCGCATGGCCGCCGTTGCGGCCGGTGAAGTGAACCAATGAGACAGATTTTCAGCAGCATGCGTGTGGAAAACGTGGAGCGCCTGGCGCAGATCATGCGCGAGGAGGGGATCGAGGTGCAGATCACCAACGGCCGCTCCTACATGAGCGGGCGCAGCCGTGTTTTCAACTACCGCGACACTCCGCCTGCGCGGCAGCAGCCCGCGCTGTGGGTGGTGCGTTCGGAAGACCAGCCGCGGGCGCGCCAGCTGATGCGCGACATCGGCATGCCGGGCCCGCCCACTACACGCCCGGTCACCGACAGCTACCTGTCATCGGCGGACCTGCCGCCGATCACCCCGGAAAAACCGCAGCAGACGCCGCGTCAGCGGCTGATCATGCGCTACCGGCGCCTGCTGCTGGTGGCCATCGCGATTATGGCCGCGCTGGTTATCGGACGTTCGTTCTGACCTTCAGCTCGTCCTGACTCAGGAAGCCGTCGCGGTTGTCATCCATCCAGGCAAAGCTGCCCAGCAGGCGGGGCATCTTTTCCTCGACTTCCACCCGGCTCAGCACGCCGTCGCCATTGAGGTCGGCCGCGCTGAAGCGCTCCTGGAAGCGACGCTCGCGCTCGGCCTCGCGCTGCGGGCGCTGGGCCTGCTGCCAGGCACGCAGTTCGGTGCGAACGATATAGCCGTCGCTGTTGGCGTCGATGGCATCGAACTGCTCCAGCAGCCAGCCGCCACCCATGCCACTCATCCCGGTCATGCCCGGATGGCCGCGATGGCCGCGATGACCGGGCTGTCCCCGCTCGCCCTGCCCGGCCTGGCTGGTGCGTTCCGCGCGTTTCTCAGCGCGCTCCTCCGCGCGTTCGATCCGGGCCTGCGCTGCCTGTTCCAGTTCGACGCGGCTGATACGGCCGTCCCCGTCGGTATCCAGGCGGGCGATGCCCATTGCCCCGCCCTGCCCCCGATGGGCGAAACGGTGTCCACGATGATGCTTGCCGCCACGGCGCGCCTGCATTTCCGACGCCTCCGTACGTTCCGACGCGCTGGCGTCGCGCTGCGCAGCTTGTGCGGGATCAGCGGCCATCGCCTGTGCGGACAGGGCGCCGAGGGCGATGACGGTGGCTGCGAACAGAGTTGTGGTCTTCATTGCATGTGCTCCTGGTACGGCGGCGCCATGCCACCTGTGCACCGGTCAACGCAGCTGCCCCGGCCCCGGTTGACCCGGCCCGGAATACGTTCAGCAGGCGGACAGTCGCAGCAAATGCGATTGCGGGCAGTATGCTGACCCCATGGGTGACTCCGAATCCCTGCGCCTGTTCCATACCGGCCAGCATCCCTGCGGCTACTGGCCCGAGCGCACCGCGCGCGATCTGGTGCTGGATCCGCACGATCCGCGCCTGCCCGGCTTTTACGCCCGCGCGCTGCAATGGGGCTTCCGACGCTCCGGCGATATCGTGTACCGGCCGCACTGTCAGGGCTGCCGGGCCTGCGTTGCGGTACGGATTCCGGTCGCTCAGTTCCAACCCAGCCGTAGCCAGCGGCGCTGCCTGACCGCCAATGCCGACGTGCAGATGCGGGTACTGCCAGCCGAGCGCACCGATGAACAGCTGGCCCTGTACCAGCGCTACCTGCAGGCGCGCCACCCGAACGCCGGCATGGATGGGCACGGCGCAGCCGAGTTCGACCAGTTCCTGATCGGCAGCTGGACCAGTGGCCGGTTCCTGGAGTTTCGCAGTGACGGACGTCTGCTGGCGGTTGCCGCCACCGACATGGTTGAAGACGCCCTGTCGGCCGTCTACACGTTTTTTGAACCGGACGAAGCCGCGCGCGGCCTGGGCACGCTGGCGATCCTGCACCAGATCCAGTGGGCGCGGCGCGAGGGCCGCACCCACCTGTACCTGGGCTATTGGATCGACGGCCACGGCAAGATGGACTACAAACGCAGGTTCCGCCCGCTGGAGTCGTTTGACGGCCGAAGCTGGCGTCCGCTCGACTGAAGGCCCCTCCCCCGATGAAGCTCCGTCCGCTGCACTTCCTGATCCTGCTGTCCGCCGTGCTCGTCCTGACCGCCTGCGTGCGCGTCAACGTCTACGGCGATCCGGCCCTTGCCCGTTCCGCCATGACCGATACCCTGCGCGTCGCCAGCTACAACGTGTCCCTGTATTCGGATGAGGCCGGGGGCCTGATGCAGCGCCTGGAGGAAGGCGACGAAGGGGCCAGCCGTGTCGCGGCGGTATTGCAGCGGGTGCGGCCGGATATCGTGCTGCTCAACGAGTTTGATTACGAGGCCGACGGCAGCGCCGCTGATCTGTTCCAGCGCGCGTACCTTGGGCGTGCGCAGCCCGGCGGCGGACAGCCGCTGCACTACCCCTACCGCTACCTCGCACCGGTCAACACCGGGGTGCCGAGCGGGCTGGACCTGGACGGCGACGGCACCGTGGGCGGCGAAGGCCGGGCCCGCGGCAACGACGCCTGGGGCTACGGCCTGCATCCGGGCCAGTACGGCATGCTGCTGCTTTCACGCCACCCGATCGATGCCGACGCGGTGCGCACCTTCCAGCTGTTGAAGTGGAGCGACATGCCGGACGCGCGTCGGCCGCTGGATCCGGAAACCGGGGCGCCCTGGCATCCGCAAGATGTCTGGACCCGCCTGCGGCTGTCCTCCAAGTCACATTGGGACGTGCCGTTACGCACGCCGGGTGGCGTGGTCCACATACTGGCTTCGCATCCCACGCCGCCGGTGTTCGACGGCCCGGAAAAGCGCAACCAGGCGCGTAACGCCGATGAGATCCGGCTGTGGCAGGAGTACCTCTCCGGGCGCGATGTGCCGTGGCTGTGCGATGACGCCGGCCGCTGCGGCGGGCTGGCGGCGGACGCCCGGTTCGTGATCCTTGGCGACCTGAATAACGATCCTGCCGACGGGGCCGGCGTGCCCGAAGCGATCCTTGGCCTGCTTGAGCACCCGCGCGTGCTGCGCCATCGCACCCCGCGCAGTGAAGGCGCGGTGCACTCGGCGCTGACCGCCGGCGGCGCCAACCTCCAGCACCGCGGCGCCCACGCCCATGACACCGCGGATTTCGGACCGCGCAACGGCAACCTGCGGGCGGACTACGCGTTGCCCTCCACCGGCTTTGAATACCTGGGCGGGCAGGTGTACTGGCCGCCACCTGATGACCCCGCCGCCCCCATCGTGGAAGGCAGCGATCACCGATTGGTGTGGGTGGACCTGCGGCTCCCATAGCGGTTTCTGTTGACGAACTGATATCACTTTGATATCAATAACGCTCCAATCCCCAGCGGAGCGCTGCCCATGAAAGAGAATCCGATCCGGTCGCTGTCCGGCATACCCGTGCTGGCTGCCCTGCTGGCAGTGATGGCAGCCTGCGCCTATGCCTTCTACCTGGTGGTGGCCGCGGCCGGCGGAGTGGCGCTGCTGATCGGTGCCATCATCGTGGCGGTCCTGGCCGTATTCCTGCTGATCGGCCTGTACATGGTGGAACCGAACCAGTCGGCGGTGCTCAGCCTGTTCGGCAAATACGTGGGCACCGTGCAGGAAAACGGCCTGCGCTGGAACAACCCGTTCTTCACCAAGCGCAAGGTGAGCCTGCGGATCCGCAACTTCGAGAGCGGCAAGCTGAAGGTCAATGAGCTGGACGGCAGCCCGATCGAGATCGCCGCGGTGATCGTGTGGAAGGTGGTGGACTCGGCCGAGGCGGTGTTCAACGTCGATGACTACGAAAGCTTCGTGCACATCCAGTCCGAGGCCGCCCTGCGCGCCATGGCCACCAGCTACCCCTACGACCAGCACGAAGAAGACCAGATGTCACTTCGAAGCCATCCGGTAGCGATTTCAGACGAGCTCAAGCGGCACCTGGATGAGCGCCTGGCTTCGGCCGGCGTGGAGGTGCTGGAAGCCAGGATCAGCCACCTGGCCTACGCGCCGGAGATCGCCCAGGCGATGCTGCAGCGCCAGCAGGCCAACGCGGTGGTGGCGGCGCGTGCACGGATCGTGGCCGGTGCCTGCGGCATGGTGGAAATGGCGCTGGAGGAACTGCAGAAGAGCGGCACCGTGCAACTGGATGAGGAGCGCAAGGCGGCCATGGTGAGCAATCTGCTGGTGGTGCTGTGCAGTGACCGCGCGGCGCAGCCGGTACTCAATACCGGATCGCTGTACTGACCATGGAACATACACTTGTGATCCCGCTGATCGTCGCTGCCAGCAGCGTGCCGGCCTTCCTGGCTGCGCGTGCGTTTGCCGGCGACCGCCCTCGACTGGCCACGCTGATGCGCCTGGTGGGCATGGCGATTGTGGCCGGCGCGGTTGGCCTGGCCTGGGCCGGCGACGACCGCTCAAGGCAGCTGGCGGTTGCCGTGGGGGTCGCCTTGGCGGTGAACGGACTGGGTCTGTTCGTGCTGTGGGACATCCTGCGAAGGCGCCGCCGGGCTGGCAGGTGATGTCGCAGAAGAAGAGCTACCCGCTGCGCATCAACGCCGAGATCCTGGCCGCGGTGCAACGCTGGTCCGATGACGAGCTGCGCAGCCTCAACGCCCAGATCGAATACGTACTGCGCGATGCGCTGCGCAAGGCCGGGCGCCTGCCCGCAAAACCACAGCGCACGGGGGAGGAAAAATGAGCAGAAAATGGAGCTATCAGACGATCAAGCTCAAGACGAACTGGTGGGGCGCTGTTGACGAAAAGGCGGCGCAGGAACAGCTCAACAGGCTGGGACTCCAGGGCTGGGAACTGGTATCCGTCACATCCCAGGGAGCCGGATATCCGGCATTTGCGTACTTCAAGAAGGAGTTTTGATATGACCCATCGCACAATCCGTTTTGCCCTCGCCCTGCTTGCAGCCTTCGCTTTCTCCAGCGCCTGGGCCCAGAGTCCATCCGAACGGGCCCTGCAGGTGCTTGATCAGCTGGATGCGGGCCAGATCGAAGAGGTCACCGCCACATTCACCGATGAGATGGCCGCCGGCCTGGACGCGGCCACACTCGGCCAGCTGTGGGCCTCGCTTCCCCAGCAGCTCGGTGCGCTGCAGCAGCGCGGCACCCCGCAGGAACAGCGTCAGGACGATCATGATGTGGTGGTGGTGCCGCTGCAGTACGAGCGCGCCGCGGCCAACGCGATCCTGAGCTTCAACGACGCCGGCCAGCTGGCTGGACTGTTCGTGCAGCCGGCACAGCCCGCCGCACCGGCACCCGAGGCCCCGCAGCCGGCCGAGCCGGAAGAAGAGCAGTAATCCTGCACCCGGCCGGCGACGCCATGTCGCCGGCCGTCAACAAGGACACAGCACATGGCCCGATTGATGGAACAACTGGGCGGACTGCTCCTGGCCATTCTGGTTTGCGGCGCAGCCACGGCCGGCAGCTTCAGCGAACAGGAGCTTGAGATCGGCCCTGCCGATGCGCCTCTGCCCGCCACCTTGGTGATGCCTGAGGGCGAGGGTCCCTTCGCGGCCGTTGTGCTGGTACACGGCTCCGGCCCCCACGACGGCGATGGCACCATCGGCCCCAACCATCCACTGCGCGATATCGCCCACGGCCTGGCCGAACGGAGGATCGCCACGCTGCGCTATGACAAGCGCACCAAGGTGTACCCAATCGCCGCCGCTTTCGATCCCGACTTCGACCTGGACCGGGAAAGCACGGCCGACACCGTCACCGCCGTGGCGCTGTTGAAGGGCATTCCAGACATCGATCCGCAGCGCGTGTTCGTATTCGGCCACAGCCTGGGGGCGATGCTCACCCCGCGGATTGTTGAACGTTCGGACGCTGCCGGAGGCATCCTGTTCGCCGCGGCAGCGCGCCCGCTGCTGGATCTGATGCCGGAGCAGGTCCAGCGCATGGGAAATCTGCGTGGCGCCGATGCCGCAACCACACAGGCTTCCGTGGATGCAATCAACGACGCCATTGCCCGTCTGCGCGCAGGCGAGGACGTACCGGACATCCAGCAGCGCCTTGGCGCGTCGGCGGTGTATTTCCGCAGCACCGAAGCGCTGGATCCGATCGCCGAGGCGCGCGCCCTCGATCAGCCTCTGCTGGTGATGCACGGCGGGCGGGACATTCAGGTCACAGATACCGACTGGGCAGCGTGGCAGGCAGCGTTCGAAAGCGACCCGCGGGTCACGCTGAAGCACTGGCCGGCGCTCGGCCACCTGGGCATCGCCGCGGACGCGGATGACCCGCTCGCCACCTATCAGCAGCCGGGTCAGGTAAGCCCGTCGCTGATTGATGCCGTGTCCGCGTGGATCATGGAGCGCTGACGATGGGCAAGACGAAGACTCCTGGAGTCACCTTCCCTCTCGCCCCCACACCTGCCCGGTTCCGCCTGTGGCTGTGGCTGCTGGCCGGCGTGTTACCGGTTGTGGGAGCCGGTTGGCTGTTCATCCATCTGGCGGCCCGCGGCAGCATCACCCCGATCACGGCATTGCTCGGCTTCGTCGCGACGGTGCTGCCCGCGCTGCTCGTCGGCGTGGGGATCAGCCGGCAGGTGCGCCGTCACCGCCTGGTGCTGGGCGCCGGCTGGATCGGCGTGGCCACGGGCGCGCACCGGCGACGGATGCTGCTTTCGGAGCTGGATCTGGATCGTGCGCGGGTACTTGATCTGGATGAACACCTCGAGTTCAAGCCACGGCTGAAAACCAACGGCGCATTCGTGCCGGGGTTCCAGACGGGCTGGTACCGGCTGCGCAACGGCAGCCGTGCACTGGTGGCCCGCGCGGGCGGAAAGAAGATGCTGTGGATCCCGACCACGCATGATTTCGGGCTGCTGCTGCAGCCCCGACAGCCACGCGATCTGCTGCACGCGCTTCGTGATGCGGCCGCAGGAAACGTTGATCCCGTCAGTGCAGTCGATGCCGGGGCCAAGCCGGAGAAAACCTACTGGTTCCCCGCCAAGCAAATGGGCTGGGGCTGGGGCATCCCTTCCGCCTGGCAGGGTTGGGTGGTGCTTGGGCTGTTCATCCTCGGCGTGATGGGCTTGCCGCTGATTGGGCCGGAGGAGTGGGAGCTTCCCGGGATTGGACTGCTGGTGGTCGCGCTGCTGGTGATCTGCTTCCTGAAAGGCGAGCCACCACGCTGGCGCTGGGGATATGAAGATGAGGAATTCTGATCTGCGGCCAGGCCCGCGCCGGCAGCCGGGCAACCTGCTCAACACCGCCGAGGTGGAGGTATGGCCGGGTGGCCTGCTGCAGGCCCGTGCGAACCACGATGCACGTCTGCTGGCCCGTGCCCTGCGGGTGCTGCGGCGCAAGCGCGACGGTCGTTACCTGGCGGCGGCGCTCCCCGACGGATTGGCAGGGCTGCTGCCGGACTGGGACCGCGAACCCGGGATTGACGAAGCCCTGAGCGCGCTGCGCGCCCATCCGGGCCAGCTGCGCCCCGGTGCTGAGCCGATCGCCACCCTGCCCCTGCATCGCTTGCACGAGCGGCTGGATGCCCTGGGAGTGGACGCTGACGGCTACGCCAGTCGTACCGGACTGGAGCTGGTGGCGGAACCGGCCTGGCTGGCCTTCGCCGGGTTTGATCGCTATCGCCGGGCCCTCTGGCTGCAGGTGGAGGCCGCCAACGCCTGGCTGCGCATGCGCGAGGCGGCACGGCGCAACGGCGTGGTGCTGGAGGCGATTTCCGGATACCGCAGCCACGACTACCAGCTTGGCATTTTCGAGCGCAAGCTGGCGCGCGGGCAGGTGGTCGGAGAGATCCTGCAGGTCAACGCGGCGCCGGGCTACAGCGAGCACCATTCCGGGCTGGCGCTGGATATCAGCGCGCCGGGCGAACCCGCCGCGGAGGAATCGTTCGAATCCACCCCGGCCTTTGCCTGGCTGCAGGACAACGCGCCAATGCACGGTTTCCACATGAGCTATCCGCGCGACAACCCGCACGGCATCGTTTACGAGCCCTGGCACTGGTGCTTTGCACCGGCCCGGCGGCCCGCGCCTATTCCTGCGAGCGCTTGACCGGCTCCGCCACCCCGCTGGCCGCGTCGGCGATACGCCACAGGTAGAAGCTGGCGCAGGTGCGCCATGGCCCCCAGCGTTCGCCCCGCTCACGCAGCTGACGCGGGGTCGGCAGGGCGTCCAAACCGTCGATGACCTGTGCCCCTTTGCGTACGCCCAGATCATCGACCGGCAGCACGTCCGGGCGCCCCAGCCGGAACATCAGCATCATCTCCACCGTCCAGCGGCCGATGCCGCGGGTCGGCACCAGCGCCTCGATGATCTGCTCATCGGCCATGTACGACATGCGCCGGGTGCCTGGAATTTCCCCGCCTGCCTCGCGCGCAGCCAGGTCCCGCAATGCAAGCGTCTTGTTGCCGGACACGCCGCAGGCCCGCAGTGCGGCATCGTCTATCCCACCCAGGGTATCGGCATGCAGCCGCGTGCTGCCGATGGCCGCTTCTACGCGGCCCACGATGGTCGCCGCGGCCTTGCCGCTGAGCTGCTGGTAGAGAATGGCGCGGGCCAGTGCATCGACCGGATCAAACGCCTGCTTCCAGCGCCGCTCCGGCTCCAGCGGGCCGATCCTGCGCATCCAGGCCCCGAGTGCGGGGTCAACGCGCATCAGCCGGCGGCGGGCCACCTGCAGATCGAAACCGCGGCTGTAGCGAGCCATGACGCTCAGTCCCGCAGCAGGTCGGCGGCCAGCGTCAGCCAGCCCAGGATCATCAGGCTGCCGCCCAGCGGAGCCGCGGCCGTGGGCCAACCCAGCAGGGCAGCGCCCGCCAGGCTTCCCGAAAACAACAGCATGCCGGCAAACAGCAACAGCAGCGCGCCCAGGCGCAGGCGGCGGGCGGGCAGCGGCGCCAACAGGGCCAGCGCCACGCCGTGGCCGAACGCGAACAGGGCTGCGGTCTGCAACCACGCCTGGGCGGCGCCATCAACGCCGTGGGAGGCGTAGGCCGCCATCGCCACTGCCAGGCCTGCACACAGCGCGCCCAGCGCCGCCAGGATGGAACGCAAACGTCCGGCACCCGGCCGGTCTGTTTCCACAGTCATCATTTTTTCCACCTCGCCAAACGCAACACGCCGCACCCTGGGGGCGCGGCGTGTTGGTCAAACACCATGATGCAGTGCGGCGCTGGCCGTTACTGCTTCACGGTCCAGTAGACCTCGTACTGGCCTTCCGGCGTGAACGAGTCTTCGATACCGGACTTGTACAGCTCGAACGGACGCCCGGTCACCTCATGACCCTGGGTCATTGCCCAGGCGCGGATCGCGTTGCGCACGTTCTCCAGCTCAGCCATGAAGCCGGTGTAATCACCACCTGCCACAACGGTCGGCTCGGTACGCATGTACTCAACCGGCCCCAGCAGGTCGAGATCGGCCAGTTCGCCCTCATCGACCATCGGCTGGTCAGCGGCGACAGCAGCCGCAGCCTCTTCACCGTTGTCTTCTTCGTCGCCATTGTCGTTCGCGGCCGGGCCGCTGCCTGCGCTGCGCACCGGCTGGACCACGTCGAAGTTGTAGGTGTCGCGACCCAGTTCAGTGGTGACGATCCGCATCGGACCGGCTGCTTCCAGGTTGTTGGCATCCATGGTGCGGTTGATCCACTCCATGTTGCTTTCCATGGAACCCTGGATCTCGGCGGTGCGACGCTCGATCGCGCCGGCGCGGACCGCCAGCAGGTTCTCTGCCGGACGCTCGACCACGCGCAGGTTCTCCAGGGTGCTGCCGTCGACCGCGTAGTCCACGTTCGGCACTGCGGAGAGCATGTTGCTCAGCCGGCTCAGGCCCAGGGTCATGCTGTCGCCAACGCTGCGGCTCACGTACAGACCCGCGTAGCGGCCCATCAGGTTCCAGCCGTAGTCGACGCTGTAGGTCTGGGTGATCTGCAGGTTACGGCCGCCGCGACCGGTCGGACGCAGGGCAAAGGTGGTCTGCTTGTTGCTGCCCTGGCGGTCATCCTCGATCGCGATCTTCACCTCGCGGCGCGGCACGGACTCCACGATCGTCCAGCTGCCAGTGCCAACGGTGCGCACATCGGAGCTGTAGGAGATGGTGGCGCCCTCACCCGCGTCGGAGCCGGAGCGTTCCAGGCTCATGCGCGGGTCGTACAGCGCCATGGGATGCCACTCATGGAAGCGGCGGAAACTGTTGATCGTGTCGAACACGATGGTCTGGCGGCGGTTGGTCTCCACCTGCTCGACCAGCGTGCGGTTGGCGGGCAGCAATACGCCTACCACTACGAACAGCACGGCGACGATCACCAGGGAAATCAGAATTTCGAGCAAACGGGTCATTCAGGGTTCTCCACACCTATATCCAGCCGTGCCGGCTCGCAAGCGGGCAATCCTAACAAGTTGAGAGGTCGTGAGCGAGAGCGGGATTGCATATCCGGCGTTTTCAGGGGCATCACACCAGCCCCAGTTCGAACGCCTTCAGGACCGCACGGGTGCGATCGCGGACCCCGAGCTTGCTCAATATGTTTGAAACATGGTTTTTGATGGTGCCCTCGGCCACGCCGAGGGAGTTGGCGATCTCCTTGTTGGAAAATCCGCCCGCCATCAGCCGCAGGATCTCGGTCTCACGGTCGGTGAGCGGATCAGGACGGTCGAGACTGACGAATTCATTGCGCATGTGTTCCAGGCCCGACAGCAGGCGCTGGGTCATCGCCGGCTGTACCAGCGATCCGCCGCCGGCCACGGTGCGGATCGCACCCACCAGCTGCTCCAGGGACACGTCCTTGAGCAGGTAGCCCTTGGCGCCGGCCTTGAGCCCGGCCAGCACCAGCTGGTCGTCGTCGAAAGTGGTGAGGATGATGGTGGGTGGCAGCCGGTTTTCACGCGACAGCAGCTGCAGCGCCTCCAGGCCGGACATCAACGGCATGCGCATGTCCATCAGCACCACGTCGGGCGCCGCCTCTGGAATCACTTCCACGGCCTGCTTGCCATCCGAGGCCTCGGCCACGACTTCAATGCCGTCATCCAGGGCCAGCAGCGAGCGGATGCCCTGCCGGACCAGGGTCTGGTCGTCCACCAGGCAAACTCGGATCATGGGCTTCTCGGTTGCTTTGATCATGTGCTATCCAGTCCCAAAATGGCGGGAGCGCCGGGCGGGTCGACCGGGTCGTCGACCGGCAGCTCCAGGTCAAGCGCGAACCCTTCGCCGGGGGCGGTACGAACCACCATCTTCCCACCGTATGCGGTCAGCCGCTCGCGCATGCCGCGCAGCCCGTTGCCGAACCCTTCCAGGTTGACGCCGCGACCGTCATCCTGCGCCCGCACCCGGATCCAGCCGCCGGCCACGCTGTAGTCCAGCTCCAGCCGCTGCGCCTTGGCGTGGCGCACGGTGTTGGTGATGATTTCCTGGGTGCAGCGCAGCAACACGTGCGAACGCTCGGCGTCATCGATCAGGAACGGCTCGGGCATGCGCATTTCCACCGCCAGCCCGGGCACGTTTTCGGCCAGCGGCCTGAGCGTGGCGCTCATGTCGATGGCGCCATCGTCGCGAATCTGGCTGACCGCCTCACGCACATCGCTCAGCAGCAGCTTGGCCAGGGTATGGGCCTGGCCCACGTGCTCCTGGGCCGCGCCAGAGGTGAGGTGGTTGGCCACTTCCAGGTTCAGGCTGAGCGCGGTCAGGTGATGGCCGAGCAGGTCGTGCAGCTCGCGGGCAATGCGGGTGCGCTCATTCACACGCACGCTTTCAGCCAGCAGGGCGCGGGTGGCGCGCAATTCCGAATTCAGCCGCCGCTGCTCATCCCGGGCCTCGGCCTGCTGCCGGGCCACCAGCGCGGTGGTGAACACAAAGCTTGAAAAACCCATGTAACCGAGCGCCTGCAACACGCCCACCAGCAGCGGGAAGCCGAGCGGGCCGGTATAGATGGGCAGCACCGCCATGTTGCCCATCACCAGCCAGACCACGCCGATCCGCAGCGGCAGCATCCACGGCAGCAGCCCGGCCACCACCATCAGCAGGATGCTGCCCAGCGCGGTGCCGGACAGGTAGCTGACCCCGATGGCGCAGCAGGTCAGCAGCAGCAGGCCGATGTGGTCCCAGATGCCGGGCTTGCGGTCACCCAGCGAGCGGGTGATCCACCAGTAGACCCCGCCAAACAACAGGTACACGACCAGCCAGCGCAGGATCAGCAGCATCCAGCCCCTGTCAATCTCGTCGAGCGGGAGCGACTGCGGATCGATCAGGAAAATGATCAGCCACAGCCCGACCGCAGCCCATGTAAACAGGCCTGCGTAACGAAGCATCCGGCTGTTGCCAATGCGGACCAGCATGTTTTTCCGCGCATCGCTCAAAGTCAGGGCGAAGGGTTATCGAACCACCCCTGTTCGCGCAAGGCCGGAAAGGCATGCCCGCCCCCGCAGCGCGCGGCCACGGACCGCCGGGCGCGTGGGCCGCGTTCGCCGCCCCTGGCTGCCTGTGCGATAATTCGGGCGCTGTAGAGCAGCCGCTTCCCGAGGAGCGGATGTCCCCCGGAGCATGTAAATGTCGACCCTGATCCGCGACGTGTATGAACACGAACTGGATTCCATCCTTGCCCTGAACAACGCTGCCGGACCGGCCATCCTGCCGCTGGACGCCGCGCGCCTGCGCCATTTTTTCGACACCGCGGATTATTTCCGGGTGGCCGAGAATGACGGCAACGTGGCCGGGTTCCTGGTGGGGTTCGGGTCCGGGTCGGGCCATCAGGGCAGCAACTTCGCCTGGTTCGGCGAGCGCCACGCGTCGTTTTTCTATATCGACCGGATCGTGGTGGCCAGCCGCCGCCGCGGTGGTGGCGTGGGCCGGGCCTTCTATGCCGATGTGCAGAGCTTCGCCGAGGCCCGCTGGCCGCTGCTGACCTGTGAGGTGCTGATCGAGCACGACAGTGACTCCGCGCGCCTGTTCCACGGCGCTTTCGGCTTCCAGGAGGAAGGCCAGCATGTGATGCCGGAGACCGGAATCCGCGCCTCGATGCTGGTCAAGAAGATGTGCAGCTACCCCTGGATCCGCGAACGCTACGGCGATCGCCTGCCTGACGTACCGTGGCTGCTGCAGCCGCGCCAACACCGCGGCGGCCCGGCCGAGCGAGCAACTGGAACCTGATGATGGCGAGTGATTTCGAGCCGGCTGGCGAACTGAAGTTCGGCCAGGTCGGTATTGCCAACCTGCGCGTACGCACCCTGGACGTGGAGCGCCTTGGCGCGGAGATGCGTGAGCGGGTGCAGCGCGCGCCAAAAATGTTCGAACGCGCGGCGCTGGTGATCGATTTCGGCGGCCTGCCGGCCATTCCCGATGTCGCCACCGCCCGGACTCTGCTGGACGAACTGCGTGCCGCCGGCGCACTGCCCGTGGCCCTGGCCTGGGGCAGCGGCGACAACGAGGCGCTGGCCGTGCAGCTGCAAATGCCGGTCCTGGCCCGGTTCCGCGCCCAGTACGAGCGCGCTGACGGCTCCACGCCTGCCCCGGCGCAGGCCGCGCCGGCACCCGAGCCTGCCGCGGCGCCCGCTCTGCAGACCCAGGCGACCGCGGGACAGCCGGGCATGATCCTGCCCAACTCGGTGCGTTCGGGCCAGCAGGTGTATGCGGACAACCGCGACCTGACCGTGCTCAATGCGGTCAGCGCTGGCGCGGAAGTGCTGGCCGATGGCTCCATCCATATCTATGGCCCGCTGCGCGGACGGGCACTGGCTGGCGCCCAGGGCAATGCGAAGGCGCGTATTTTCTGCCGCGCCTTCCACGCCGAGCTGGTCGCGGTGGCCGGCCAGTACAAAGTGCTGGACGATATTCCGAAAGAATTGCACGGCAAGGCCGCGCAGGTCTGGCTTGAAGACGAAGAGTTGAAGATCGAGGCGCTTGATTAGCACCCGGTTTCGTGATGCGCTGGTCGCCAGCCGCATCTGCAGCACCCACGACAATAACAACCAACGATCCACACGGAGATCACGACATTGGCCGAAATCATCGTAGTCACCTCAGGCAAGGGCGGCGTGGGCAAGACCACCAGCAGCGCCAGCATCGCCAGCGGCCTGGCCCGGCGCGGCCACAAGACCGCGGTGATCGATTTCGACGTCGGCCTGCGCAACCTCGACCTGATCATGGGTTGTGAGCGCCGGGTGGTGTACGACTTCGTCAACGTGGTCCAGGGCGAAGCGTCGCTCAAGCAGGCCATGATCAAGGACAAGCGCTTTGACAACCTGTACGTGCTGGCCGCATCGCAGACCCGCGACAAGGACGCGCTGACCCGCGAAGGCGTCGAGCGCGTACTCAAGGAGATGAAGGACGACGGTTTTGATTACATCGTCTGCGACTCCCCGGCCGGCATCGAGAAGGGCGCCTTCCTGGCCATGTATTTCGCCGACAAGGCGATCGTGGTGGTCAATCCGGAAGTGTCCTCGGTCCGTGACTCCGACCGCATCATCGGCCTGCTGCAGTCCAAGACCCAGCGCGCCGAAGCCGGCGAGTCGATCGAGGAATTCCTGCTGCTGACCCGCTACAGCCCCAGCCGCGTCGAAACCGGTGAAATGCTCTCCATCACCGACGTGGAAGAGGTGCTTGGACTGAAGACGATCGGGGTGATCCCCGAGTCCAGCGACGTGCTCAACGCTTCCAACAAAGGCGAGCCGGTGATCCTGGACATGGAGTCGGGCGCGGGCCAGGCCTACGACGACGCCGTTGCGCGACTGCTGGGCGAGGACCGGCCGATGCGCTTCACCCAGCTGGAGAAGAAGGGTTTCTTCAGCAAGCTGTTCGGGGGTTGAGCCAATGGGCCTGTTTGATTTCCTGAAAACCAAGAAAAACACCGCTTCGATCGCCAAGGAGCGCCTGCGCATCATCGTTGCGCAGGAGCGCAGCGGGCGCGATGCGCCCGACTACCTGCCGCTGCTGCAGCGCGAGCTGCTGGAAGTGATCCGCAAGTACGTGAGCATCGACGCCGACGCGGTGAAGGTGGACCTGGTGAAGGAAGGCGAGCACGACGTGCTCGATATTTCCGTGGCGCTGCCCGAAGACGGCACCGGCACCGCCTGAACCCAGCAGTTTTTCTGACAATGGGTACTGCACCGCTTCCCGCATCCGTTGGCGCGGCCGATGCCGCATCGGCCGGTCCGGACGTGGTGTGCGTGGGCGATATCGACTTTGCCCATGCTGCCGCCCTGATGGCCCGTTACGGGCTGACCCTGCACCTGGTTGACCCCGGCGCGCCGATTCCCGGCAGCTACTGGGGCGAGCCGGAGGCGGGGATCATTGCCAGCAATGTGTATGTCCGTCCGGACACGCCCGTGCACTCGATGCTGCACGAGGCCTGCCACCTGATCGTGCTGCCTGCCGAACGGCGCGCCCAGGTGCACACCGACGCCACCGACTCGGTGGCTGAAGAAGACGCCACCTGCTACCTGCAGATCCTGCTGGCCGACCACCTGCCCGGTGTGGGCCGCGACCGGCTGATGGCCGACATGGACACCTGGGGCTACAGCTTCCGCTTGGGCAGCACGCGCGCCTGGTTCGAGCGCGACGCCGAGGACGCCCATGCCTGGCTGACTGAGCGGGGCCTGCTGCCCGCTGCAGTGCCACTTGCAGAGCCGACGGCGCTCCCATAGCCTGCCGCTTCCGTCCCACGCGGCCCGGGCCGCCCAGGAAATCACCGTGACCTATCGCCGCCTGCTCTGTATCACCGCCCTGGGCGCCTGCCTGGCCCTGTCCGCCTGCCAGCGCGACTCCGCCCAGTCGTCCCTGCCGGCCGGGGTGCCGGAGGACGAGACCGCCGACCAGTTTGTGAGTCGGGTCAACGATGAAATGCGCGAGATGTATCGCGAGATGACCGCGTCCCAGTGGCTCTCGTCCACCTATATCAACGAAGACAGCCAGCTGTTGGCCGCCAAGGGCAACGAGCGCTGGCTGACCGCGCTCAACGACTGGATCGACCAGGCGCGGCGCTTTGAAGGCCAGGAAATGGCGCCGGAAACCGCGCGCGCAATCAGCCTGCTCAAGCTCGGCACCGCCATGCCGGCCCCGCGTGACCCGGAGCGCCTTGCCGAGCTGACCCGCATCGCCACCCGCATGGAAGGCATGTACGGCGCGGGCGCTTATTGCGCGGAAGGCCGCCCCGAGGACTGCCGCCAGCTGGGCCAGCTGGAAGAAGTGCTGCGCACCAGCCGCGATTACGACGCCCAGTTGGATGCGTGGCAGGGCTGGCACTCGATCGCCAAGCCGATGCGCCAGGACTATGTGCGCTTCGTGGAGCTGGTCAATGAGGGCTCGCGCGACATGGGCTATGCCGACGCCGGCGAGATGTGGCGCTCGGGCTATGACATGAGCCCGGTCGAAATGGCCGCGGAAACAGATCGCCTGTGGAACCAGGTCAAGCCGCTGTATGACCAGCTGCACTGCTATGCGCGCACCCGCCTTGAAGCGCAATATCCCGACCGCGGATCGGTTGATGGGCTGCTGCCCGCGCACCTGATGGGCAACATGTGGCAGCAGGACTGGAGCCACCTGTGGGACATCCTGGCGCCCTACCCCAATGCCGGCAGCCTGGATGTGTCCAGTGCGCTGCAGAAGCAGTACCAGCAGGGTCTGGATGCGCGCATGGCGCGGCAGCCGACCCTGCCGACGCCCGCAGAGCGGGTGGAGATCGAACGCCAGGCGCAGCATGACGTGGCGGTAGGCATGACCCGGCGCGCCGAGGAGTTCTACACCTCGCTGGGGATGCCGGAGCTGCCCGAGCCGTTCTGGGCCAACAGCCAGTTCATCAAGCCGCGCGACCGCGACGTGGTGTGCCACGCCAGCGCCTGGCCGATGGACATGGCTGACGATGTGCGCATCAAGATGTGCATCGAGCCCAACGAGGAAAACTTCACCACGATCTACCACGAGCTGGGCCACATCTATTACTTCCTGGCCTACAAGGACCAGCCGCCGCTGTTCCAGAACGGTGCCCATGACGGCTTCCACGAGGCCATCGGCGACGTGATCGTGCTGTCCATGACTCCCGACTACCTGGCCTCGATTGGCCTGGTGGAAGCGCAGGCGCAGGATCAGGCGGCGCTGATCAACTCGCAGATGCGCATGGCCCTGTCGAAGGTGGCGTTCCTGCCATTCGGGCTGATGATCGACCGCTGGCGCTGGGGCGTGTTCGACGGTTCGATCACCCCGGACAGCTACAACACGGCGTGGTGGGATCTGAAGGCGCGCTACCAGGGCGTGGCGCCGCCGGATGCGCGCGGTGAAGAATTCTTCGATCCGGGCGCGAAGTACCACGTGCCGGGCAACACCCCGTACACCCGTTACTTCCTCTCGCACGTGCTGCAGTTCCAGTTCTACCAGTCGCTGTGCGAGGCCAGCGGCCATGACGGCCCGCTGCACGAGTGCAACTTCAGCGGCAACCAGGCGGCCGGCGAGCGGTTCTGGAACATGCTGGAGCGCGGCGCCGGCCAGACCTGGCAGCAGACCATGCGCGAAATGACCGCCGGCGAGGAAATGGACGGTTCGGCGATCCTGAAATACTTCGCCCCGCTGCAGAGCTGGCTGGAAGCCCAGAACGAAGGCCAGGCCTGCGGCTGGCCGGGCGGCAGCTGAGCCGGCGTCTCCGCCTGGTGGTTCCCGCTCACCTGAGCGAAAACTCGACGGGAACCACCACGTGCAGCTCGCTGACATCCGACGTCGCCTCTCCCGGACGTACATTCCAGTTGCGCGCACCCTCGATGGCAGCACGATCAAGCACGGGGTGCCCGCTGCTTTCGGCCAGCTGGGCCGACCGGATCACACCGTCACCTCCTATCCGGATCTCCAGCAGCACACGTCCTTCCAGGCCCTCACGCACGGCGGAAGCCGGGTAACGCGGCGGAAGCATCCTGATCTGGTGTTGGAGCAGGGAGTGCAGCACCCTGTGCCCTTCTCCACTCCATGGAGGATCGCCCACCCCGGCCCGGCCATCCGGGCCCGGGCTGCCCGGCTGGAAATGGATCGGCACCCGCTTGCGCTCGCCGTCCCCGGCATCACCGGCCAGTTGACTGAAACACCATCTCCGCGCCGTCACAACGGCCGCGCTGTCCAGCGCATAGTCACCACTGGGCTGATCCACCAGCAAACCCGTGACCGTGCCATCAGCAAGAACATCGAAAACCAGCACCACGGTTCCGCCCTCCTGTGAAACGGCCATGGGCAGCACGCGACTGTCCGGGCAGATGCCAGCGGCATCAAAGTCCACATCCGCTTGTGCTCCCCTGACCGGCTCAGGAGGCATCGCCATGGGCATGGACGCCCGCAACGAGGCAGCCCGCAGGCTGCCCTGCTCCAGCGGGTCAGGAGCGGGAAGCACCTGCTCCACGTAGTCCAGCAGGGAGGCGTCGGGCTGCAATTCCTTTTCGGTCAGCACAGCCAGCCAGGCGCGATTGAGCAGGATATGCGTGCGCACCCGGGTGATTGCCGACCTGGCCTGCATGAGCTCCAGCCGATCGGACCATTCATCGGGGAGCTGTCCGTCTTCTGCAGATCCGGGAGCAAGGCGAATGCCGATGGACATCGCACCCATGGCGGCCTCGTCATCCACGTCCACCAGCAGGTAACCGTACGCCAGCCATAGATACCCATCCTCGGGGGTCAACAGCAGCGCGGCCTGGATCTTTTCCATGACATCCACGAGAACCCGCTCCGGTGGACGCGGCAGTCGGCGGATGATCCGTGCATCGACCGGCGTTGAACCGCCTCTCAACCCCACCATCTCCACCCGGGCCTGACCTGCCAGCTGTTCCGCCCGGTCCTGTCGTTCGTCAGGGGTAGCCGGGCCGACGCGCGTGCCTGCGGGCACACTTTCCGACCATTTCGCCATCCATTGCAGCTGTGTATCCACGCGTCCGGTCTGGCGGCGTGCGGCTGCCTGCGCGATCCCATGGATCAAGCCGGGAGCCTGCCGCTCATATTCTTCACGCGAACTCCTGCCCGGAACATCTTCCCTTGCCGCCCCCCGGTTCCGCGCGGACACCGGACCCTGCGCAGACACCGGCGGTTCTACAGAGGTGGCGGCCGACTCCTGGATCCGCTTCGCCGGCGCCACCACCAGCATGATCAGAAGCAGGGCGAGGAAAACGCCGACGGCGCCGGCCAGATAGCGCTCATCGCGATCCTTCACAGCCACGTACAGCAAGGCCAGCACCGCTGGCACGCCTGCCAGCGTCACCCCGCCGCGGAAGCCAAGCAGCCGGCCGCCAGTCTGCCCGGTAACGAACCAGCCCCCCACCCACTCAAGGAGCCAATACGGCAGAAGTGCCGCCTTGCCCACCACGGGCAGCACCATCAACACCAGGCCCAGGCTGACCACCCAGCCCAGGACCGGTGCCACCCTCATGGACGTCTGCTCACGAGCAGGACGGGCAGCAGCACCAGGGCGAAAAACATGGCCAGCAGCAACACAACGCTGTGAAAGAGCAGTTCGACCGTGTGCACCATCTTCTCCCCGAAACCCGGCGCAAGAAGACTCTCAAACGCGTCTGCGGCACCAACGCCCCAGGTGGCAATCCAGCCGAACAGCACCGGCACGATCACCGCAAGCGATATCCGGGCCCCGAACCCGAGCGGCCGCGCCGGAGGGGGCGCCGGGGCGGCTGTCGCCCCCTGCGGGGCCTGCACCACAGTCTGCGGAGACCGCGCTGGCCGATTGGCCCGGACTGATTGCGGGCGGTTTCCCCTGCGCACGCCACCGGCACGCGCAGCGCGCTTGCGCGCGTCCTCAAGCACCGCAGCCCTGGCACAGGCTCCACAGGAGAGTCCGGTGAAATGCTGGTGCCGGGCATCCCGGGCGCAGGCCACCAGGGCCCTACTGTCGCGGCGCGCGTACGCCGACAGCTCCGCTGCCCACTCCCCGGCGGAAGGACGTGACTCCGCCGGCCCTGCGAACGCGCGATCGAACAACGTGCGCAGCGACCCGGGCATCTGCCCATGTCCGCTGACAGCTACCGGCTTGATGTCACCATGCGGCCGTAGGCCATAGCCATACAGGCGTGCCCTGATCCGCCCCGGCAGGTCCGTCGGCAGCCGGGCATTCCGCGTCCGGCCGCTGTACGGATGGATTCCCGAATTGAGCAGCTGGAACACCACGACCGCCAGCGCAAACCGGTCCTGCTGCTCTTCCCTTCCCGGGGTCACGCCGGATCCGTGGAATTCGGGCGCCAGGTAATCAGCGGTGACCTGTCCAGCAGGGAAGCGTTCACCCCGCCCCTGTACGCTGAACCCATCGCAGTCCAGCAGGGCGATGTAGAGCGACTCCCGGTAGAAACGCAGGTTCAGCGGCTTGAGGTCCACGACGTAATGGCCACGCCGATGCAGCGCGGCCAGCGTGACCGCCAGGTTGGCCGCCAGTACCGCCTTGGGCCCAAGCCCCGTGGGCAAGCCTTCCGCCCGTGCCTGGCGCTCCTGCAAGACATGCTCGAGATCGCTGGTGGCGGCGATATCCAGCTTGGGCATCCTGAACCCGACAAAGCGTCCCTGCCTGTCCCGCAGCAAAGCCTCCGGCCATGCGATCTGGACGTGGCGCTTCCCGTTCTCAATCCTGTCCGGCAGATCCGGACACAGCGCAAGCATCGCCTCCAGCTTGCGCTCATATACCTCCAGCCCAACCCCCTGGTGGTACAGCTTGGCCACGCTTTCAGTCGCGTTGTCCAGCTGGAATACGCTGCCGGCCCCGCCACTCTTGATCAGGCGGCCGAGTACCAGCCGGCGACCGGCGTTGTCGAAAACCACGGCTCCCTCGCGCGCCGCCATGAAAGCTCCGTCAGCTGGCCAGGGCAATCAACAGCGTCTTGTCATCGCTGGTGATAGCATCCGTCCTGGGATCTGCCAATGTGGCCTGCAACGCGCGTGCGCCCTGATCTGCATCCACCTGTCGCAGATACCCGAAGACGGGATCGATGAACGGCCGGTACAGACCAGCCCCGCCCTTGTCCATCACGAAACTTTCGGCACCGTCGGACATCAGGGCAATGGCTGACACGTCCCCATGAAACGGGGTCACACGGAGCCGGCTCCACCATTTCTGGTCCGTCACGAACCAGGTTTCGTTGGCGTACTCCCCATTCTCCGGCGGCGAGAGCACTACCGCGCCGTCGCTGTACTCGCAGATGCCCACCCCATCCCCGAGATGGAAAAAACACCCGCCGGACGGCGTGGCCACTGCCCCGACCAGCGTGCAGGCGTAATCACGCAGCTGGCCGTGGCGCCCCACCACCAGGTGCTCCAGGCGCGCGCGCGCCGCGGCCACGGCCTCCGCCAGAATCACGGCCCAGTCCGTATCGTCCCGCACCAGCCGGTCATCACGCAGCCGGGCGCCCAGCGCAGCCACTGTTTGCCGGGCGATCGTGGTTGCCCCTTCGTCGGCGTGCAGGGCGGAACCGGCTCCGTCACAGACCACCGCCACCAGAGAATCTCCTGCCTGGGAGAAAGCAAATGCATCCTGGCAGGGAGTTCCGGAGTCACGGTGCGAACGGCCGGTGGCGGAAGCTGCCACCACCTTCCACGCCATATCAGACGGGAACCGTCGACCAGCTGTCGGTTGCTGGCAACTGGGCTTGGCCACCGGGGGTCGAATGGGACACCACCCGCATGCTGGCGCTCAGCCACTGGAAGAGCTCGCGGAACTGAAGCCCCTGCAGCTGCTTCACCGCACGCGCGCCGTTGTTGCTGAACTCGCCCAGCACTTCGACCTCGGCATTACCGACCGCAATGGGAAAGACCGCCACCTTGCTCGCGGCCTCATCACTTCGGCAACGCTGTGCAGCCGCCTGGAATGCATCGGTAGGCAGGCCGTCGGACATGAGGAACAGCCACGGCCGCGTATAGGCGACACCCGCCTGGCGGAAGCGCGCCTTCTCGTCCTCGATTTCCGTCAGCGCCAGATCCACCGCATGCCCCATCGGCGTGGTGCCGTGGGCCTTGAGCACAGGCGCAGTGAAGTCCATGGCGTCCTGCCAGTCTCCCACCAGCGTGGCTTCGTCCATGCCGCCATAGCTGATGACCAGCACGCGCACGCGCTTGGCGGCAATCACATCATTCTTGAGCTCCTGCTCAAGCAGCTGGAGCCCTTCGTTCAAATGATTGATGGGTTGCCCGCCCATGCTGCCGGAGCAGTCCAGCACAAGCACCAGTGGAGTCCGCTGTTCGGTATTGTCGACCAGTGCAACATCGGGAATCGCGATCGGATCCATCCTTGCCTCCTCATCCTTGGGGTGGCTGGATTCTAACTGCTGGCATGGCACAGGGCAGCACCAACCGACCGCGGCGCCGGCAACGCAACGTCCACCCCGCTTACAGCTGCTCCGTTGGCTCATACGCAGCCGGCTCGGCGGGGATGCTGGGGCGCGTACGGCCGGGCCGGGTCTCCCAGCGCCAGAAAAACCAGCCGATCACCAGGAACGTGGCCGCCAGGCTGGCCAGACCCAGCGCAGTGCCGCTGACCAGCGGAGAAAGCAGGCCGGCGACGATCGCGTTGAGCACCAGGCCGGTAAACGCCTGCAGCGAGGCGGCAGCGCCGCGCTGGGCCGGGAACATGTCCATGATCGCAAGCGTCACGATCGGGAACACCAGGGCGATACCGAACGCGTTGAGCACCAGTGGCAACACCGCCCAGGGCACCGTGGGCACATCCACCACCAGGTAATAGAGCAGATTGGCGGCGATGGCGACCGCGCTGCAGGCAAAGCCGATGTTGGCCAGGGTGACGCCGCGGATACGCCCGGCCGCGCGGCCCGACACCCACGCGCCCACCATCATGCCGCTGATCATGGGGATGAACAGCCAGCCGAACTGGTTCTCGTCCAGCGACAGAATGTCCATTACGAACGCCGGGGCCGAGACGATGAACAGGAACAGCGCGGAAAAGTTGAACGCACCTGCTGCCGCCAGTCGCTGGAAACGCGCGTTGGCAAAGATGGTGATGTAGTCGCGCAGCAGGTTGCGCGGGGCCAGCGAGCGGCGTTCGGCAAGGGGCAGGCTTTCCGGCAGCCAGCGCCAGGTGGCCACCAGCAGCACCACGGAAAAGATCACCAGGAACCAGAAAATCGCCGGCCACCGTGCCCAGCCCAGGATCCAGCCGCCGATAATCGGCGCGATCGCCGGAGCAATGCCGAAGATCATCGATACCTGGCTCAGCAGCCGCTGGGCGTCGTTGCCCTGGAACAGATCACGGATCACCGCGCGGCCGACCACCACACCCACGCCCGCCGACAGGCCCTGCACCGCGCGAAACACCAGCAGCGTGCCCAGCTCATCGGCCATGGCGCAGCCAATCGAGGCCAAGGTGAACACCACCAGCCCGCCCAGGATGACCCGGCGCCGGCCTAGCGCGTCCGACAGCGGTCCGTGCACCACGCTCATCAGCGCATAGGCCACCAGGTACACGCTGATGGTCTGCTGCATGGCCAGCTTGTCGGCGCGCAGGTCCTCTCCCATCTGCAGGAAGGCGGGGAAGATGGTGTCGATGGTGAACGGGCCGAACATGGCCAGCCCGGCCAGCAGCCAGGGCAGCCTCCACCGGCCACGTTCATGGGGAGTGGTCAGGCTCACAAACGCCTCCGGCAACGGTTGTGCAGGCAGGCAAAGGCGGCCGGCGCCGCGCAGCGGCGGGCATGGCGGAGGAATGCAGTCATGGGGGATCAGGGGGACAGCGAGCGCCCAATTCTAACCGCCAAGGCAGCTTCCGGCAGGCACAACTCTGCTTCCTGCTGAATGCGGTTGATCCGCTGCCGGCCAGCGGCAGATCGCGGGCCACGCGGTATAATCGACGGTTCGTGGTGGGAGAAGCCGGCGTTGCCGGCTGCCGAAGGCGCAACGCCCGTAATCGCTCAGGCCAGATACCACCCGGGCAGTAAAACTCTGGAGAGACCGGCCACAGCCGGCGCCGAAGGGGCACGGGGTGCAGCAGCACGCATCCCTCAAACTCTCAGGCAAAAGGACAGAGGGGCACCCCTACCGGTCAGGTTGCGCGCCGGCCGCCTCGCGTGGCCGCGCTGACCCCGGAACGCCCCACCACCCTGCCACGCCGGATGCCTGCCATGTCCCCTGCCAAGCCCTCCCTTCGCGATCTGGAACACCACGACGCCTTCGTTGAACGCCACATCGGCCCCAACGATGCGGAAATCGCCCACATGCTCGAGGTGATCGGTGTCGATTCACTCGAGGGGCTCACCGAAGCCGTGGTGCCCGAATCGATCCGCAACAACGATCTCAACCTGCCCGCCTCGATGACCGAGGAAGAAGCACTGGCGAAGATCCGCGCCGTCGCCGACCGCAACAAGGTATTCCGCAGCTTCATCGGCCAGGGCTATTACGGCACCCACGTGCCACAGGTGATCCTGCGCAACATCCTCGAAAACCCGGCCTGGTACACCGCCTACACCCCCTACCAGGCGGAAATCTCGCAGGGTCGGATGGAAGCACTGATCAACTTCCAGACCATGTGCGCCGACCTGACCGGCATGGACATCGCCAACGCCTCGCTGCTGGACGAAGCCACTGCCGCCGCCGAGGCGATGACCCTGGCCAAGCGCGCCGGGCGCTCGAAGTCGAACGTGTACTACGTGTCCGAGCGGGTGCACCCGCAGACGCTTGAAGTGCTGCGTACCCGCGCCGAAGGCCTGGGGATCGAGCTGCAGGTGGGGCCTGAAGACAAGGCTGCAGAAGCCGACTGCTTCGCGGTGCTGCTGCAGTATCCGGACACCTTCGGCAAGGTCGGCGACTACCGCGCCCTGACCAAGGCCGTGCACGCGCGCGGTGGCCTGGTCACGGTCAGCGTCGACCTGCTGGCCCTGACCCTGATCGCCTCTCCCGGTGACTGGGATGCAGACATCGTAGTGGGCAACACCCAGCGCCTGGGCGTGCCGTTCGGCTTTGGCGGCCCCCATGCGGCCTTCATGGCCTGTCGCGACGCGTACAAGCGCAACATTCCGGGTCGCCTGATCGGCGTGTCGATCGACGCCCAGGGCAACCCCGCCTACCGCCTGACCCTGCAGACCCGCGAGCAGCACATCCGCCGCGAAAAGGCCACCAGCAACATCTGCACCGCGCAGGTACTGCTGGCGGTGATGGCCGGCATGTACGGCGTGTACCACGGCCCGGACGGCCTCAAGCGCATCGCCGGCCGCACCCACCGCCTGACCACGATCCTGGCCGCTGCCCTGCGCAAGGCCGGCGTGACCGTGGGCGATGACTTCTTCGACACCCTGCACATCACCGACGTTGATGCCGCATCGATCCACGCCAAGGCGCGCGCTGCGGGCATCAACCTGCGCGAAATCGATGCGTCGAGCATCGGCATCAGCCTGGACGAAACCACCACCCGCGCCGATGTGATCGAGCTGGCGGGCCTGTTCGGTGCCGGCATCGCTGACATCGACGCGCTGGATACCGAAGCCGGCGACGCCCTGCCGGCCGCGCTGGCGCGCGAGTCGGAGTTCATGCAGCACCCGGTGTTCAACACGCACCACAGCGAGCACGAGCTGCTGCGCTACATGCGCCAGCTTGCAGACAAGGATCTGGCGCTGGACCGCACCATGATCCCGCTGGGCTCGTGCACCATGAAGCTCAACGCCACCGCCGAAATGGTGCCGATCACCTGGCCCGAGTTCGCCAACATCCATCCGCTGGCGCCCGCCGACCAGTCCGAGGGCTACAAGGAGCTGATCGACGGCCTGGAGCAGATGCTGGCCGAGATCACCGGCTACGACGCGGTCAGCTTCCAGCCCAACTCGGGTGCCCAGGGTGAGTTCGCCGGGCTGATGGCGATCCAGGCCTACCACGCCTCGCGCGGCGAATCGCAGCGTGATGTGTGCCTGATCCCCGAATCCGCCCACGGCACCAACCCCGCCTCCGCCCAGATGGCCGGCATGCGCGTTGTGGTGGTGAAGTGCGACGAGAACGGCAACGTCGACGTGGACGACCTGCGCGCGCAGGCCGAGAAGCACACGGACAAGCTGTCCGCCCTGATGATCACCTACCCGTCCACCCACGGCGTGTTCGAGGAAGCCGTGGTGGAGATCTGCGAAATCATCCACGCCAACGGCGGCCAGGTGTACACCGACGGCGCCAACATGAACGCCATGGTCGGCCTGGCCAAGCCGGGCGCATGGGGTTCGGACGTGTCCCACCTCAACCTGCACAAGACGTTCTGCATCCCGCACGGCGGCGGCGGTCCGGGCGTGGGTCCGTGCGCGGTCAAGTCACACCTGGCGCCATTCCTGCCCAAGGCGTTCGGCGCCAGCGGCGAAGCGGAAGGTGGCATGGTCTCGGCGGCGACCTTTGGCTCGGCCAGCATCCTGCCGATCAGCTGGATGTACATCGTGATGATGGGCGCGGACGGTCTGCGCAAGGCCAGCCAGTTGGCCCTGCTCAACGCCAACTACGTGTCCAAGCGCCTGGCCGACCACTACGAGACCCTGTACGCGGGTCGCGGCGGGCTGGTGGCGCACGAGTGCATCCTGGACCTGCGCCCGCTCAAGGATTCCAGCGGCGTCAGCGCCGAGGACGTGACCAAGCGCCTGATCGACTTCGGCTTCCACGCCCCCACCCTGAGCTTCCCGGTGGCCGGTACGCTGATGGTGGAGCCGACCGAGAGCGAGTCGCTGGTTGAGCTGGATCGCTTCATCGACGCCATGATCGAGATCCGCGAAGAAATCCGCGCGGTGGAAGACGGCCGTCTGGACCGCGAAGACAACCCGCTGGTCAATGCGCCGCATACAGCGGCCGTGGTCAGCGCCAGCGAGTGGACCCACAGCTACCCGCGCGAGCTGGCGGCGTTCCCGCTGCGTTCGCTGTACCAGAGCAAGTACTGGCCGCCGGTGGCACGGGTGGACAACGTGCACGGCGACAAGAACGTCATGTGCTCGTGCATCCCGATCGACGCCTACAAGGACGACGAGGAAGCGGCGGAGGCGTAAACCTTCGCAACGCCTTAGGTCGGCCCTACGCGGCCGACGCGAGGGGTGGCTGGGCTCCGGCACGTCGGGGGCGTAGCCCCGACCTACGGCGATCTTGGGGTTGGCGGTCCAGGCGGCGTCGGGGGCTTAGCCCCGACCTGCCGCGATTACGGTCCCGCCCGGTCGCCGGCTGCGTCCTGTCGGGCCTCGTGCTCGCGGGCGAAGCGCTCCAGCTGGCGCGAGGTCCACTGTGGCGTCTTCGTGTAGCGGCCCACGACCGCGTAGGTCGAGGGGATCACGATCAGGGTGAACAGCGTGGCCACCAGCACGCCGGTGAAGATCACCAGGCCGATGGTGATCCGGCTTTCCGCGCCCGGCCCTGACGCCATGATCAGCGGAATCGCCCCGGCCGCGGTCGACAGGCCGGTCATGATGATCGGCCGGAACCGGGTTTCGGCCGCTTCCAGCGCTGCTTCCACCACGTCCTTGCCCTCGTCCCGCAACTGGTTGGCGAACTCCACGATCAGGATGCCGTTCTTGGCCGCCAGCCCGATCAGCACGATCAGCCCGATCTGCGAGTAGATGTTCAGCGACGAACCGGCGATATACAGGCCGAACAGTCCGCCGGCCACCGCCAGCGGCACGGTCAGCATGATCACCAGCGGCTGCAGCAGGCTTTCAAACTGCGCAGCCAGCACCAGGAACACGATCAGCAGCGCCATGCCGAAGGCAAATGCCGCCGCGCGGTTGGCCTCCTGGTATTCCTGCGCACCGCCCAGGAACTGGGTGCGCACCGTCTCGGGCAGGTTCTGCTGCGCATAGCCCTCGAACCACTCCACCGCATCGCCCAGCGAGTAGCCGTCGGCAAGCGTTGCCGACACGCTCACTGAACGGAACCGGTTGACCCGCGTGCGCTCGGACGCTTCGCCGGTCTCGGTCAGACTCACGATGCTCGACAGCGGCACCGCGTCGCCATTGCCGCTGCGCAGGTACAGACCCTCCAGGTCGGTCAGCGAAGCACGCTGCTCGCGCCGGTTCTGCAGCACCACGTAGTAGCTTTCACCGCGGTCGACGTACTCGCCCACCCGCCGGGAGCCCAGATGCGTCTCCAGCGTGCGCGCCACCTGTTCGTCGCTCACGCCCAGGTCCGCGGCGCGGTCCACATCCACGTCCACCACCAGCCGGGGCGACGTGGGCCGGTAGTCGGAGCTGATCTGCACCAGCTGGGGGTTCTCCTGCTGCGCGGCGGCGACCAGCTCGTCGGCGAACATGCCCAGCTCGGCGTAGTCATCGCCGCCGAGCACGAACTGGATGTCCGAGCCCGCACTTTCCCCTGCCAGACTGGAACGCATCGAGGCGAAGGCGCGCAGGCCGGGCACCTGGCCCAGGCGCTCGTTGATCTCGCCGACGATTTCGGGCCCGCCCCGGTCACGATCGCCCCAGGGCGTGAGGGTGCCGAAGACCACCCCGGAGGAATAGCCGGAGCCGCCGAAGCCGGGGATGCGCACGATCACGTTGGCGATCTCGCCCGCGTCCACATACTCCATCAACATCGCCTCGATCCGCTCGGACTGCTCGCGGGTGTAGTCGAAGCCGGCCCCTTCCTGGGCAGTGAACGATGCAAAGAAGCTGCCGCGATCTTCGGTAGGCGTCAGCTCGCCTGGCAGCCGGTTGAAGAAGAACAGCGCACCGAGGATCGCCACCAGCACCAGCGGCAACACCAGCATGGGCCGGCGCAGCACCATCTCCAGCGAGGCGCGGTAGTTGTCCCGTGCAATATCCATTTTCTCGTGCACCCAGCGGCTCAGACCGGTGGTCTTCTGGCTGGGCACAACGATCTTGGACGCCATCATCGGCGACAGCGTCAGCGCCGCGACGCTCGACAGCACCACCGCCCCGGAGATGGTGATCGCCAGTTCCACGAATACCCGGCCAATGACGCCGGGCAGGAAAATCAGCGGCACGAAGACCGCCACCAGCACCGCCGTGGTGGCCACCACGGCGAAGATCACCTGGTTGCCGCCGTTGAGCGCGGCCAGCATCGGCGGCTCGCCCAGGTCCGCGCGCCGCTGGATGTTCTCCAGCACCACGATCGAGTCGTCCACCACCAGGCCCACGCACAGCACCAGCGCCAGCAGGGTCACGATGTTGATCGAGAACCCGAACGCAGCCAGCACCGAAAACACGCCTACCAGGCACACCGGCACCACCACCGCCGGGATCGCCGCTGCCCGCAGCGAGCCCAGGAACAGGTAGATCACCCCCACCACCAGCAGCGCCGCGATCAGCAGCGTGCGCCAGACCTCTTTGAGCGACTCGGAGACAAACACGGTGTTGTCACTGGACAGCAGCAGTTCCATGCCGTCGGGCAGGGTGGCGCGGATCGCCTCCGCCTCGGCGTGGGCGGCACGAGACAGGGCGATGTCGTTGGCCTGGCTCTGGCGCACCAGGCCGATGCCCACCTGCGGCACCGCATTGCCGCGGAACACGTTGCGCGGCTCCAGCGCCGACAGCTCCACCTCGGCCACGTCGCCCAGCCGGATCACGGTGCCGTCGCCAGTGGTCGAGACCGGCAGCCGCTCGAAGTCTTCGGGCGAGTTGTAGCTGCGCTGGATGCGTACCGTGAGGTCGGTTTCCGGCGCCTCCACGAATCCGCCGGGCAGCTCCACGTTGCGGGCACGCAGCGCGCTTTCGATATCGCTGGCGGTCAGCTGCCGGGCGGCCAGCGCGTCGGCATCGAGCCAGACGCGGATCGCATAGCGCAGGTTCCCGCCGGTCAGGACCTGCGACACCCCGTCGATCACCGCGAAGCGGTCGCGCAGGTAGCGCTGGGAGAAGTCGGTGAGCTCCTCGATGCTCATCCGGTCCGATGTCAGCGAATACCAGATGATCGGCCGCGAATCCGCTTCCTGCTTGCGCACATTGGGCGGATTGATTTCCTCCGGCAGACTCTCCTGGGCGCGCGCTACAGCGCCGCGCACATCGTTGGCCGCCGCATCGATGTCACGGCCCAGGGAGAAAGTGATGTCGATGTTCGAGCGCCCGTCCAGACTGGTGGACACGATCTCGTCCAGCCCGGCGATGCCCGACAGCGCGTCCTCGATCACCTGGGTAACGCGGTTCTCCACCACTTCGGCGTTGGCGCCCCGGTAGGTGACGATGACCGACACCACCGGCCGGTCCACATCCGGCAACTCACGCAGCGACAGCGACTGGTAGCCCAGTACGCCAAACAGCACGATCAGCGCGCTGAACACGGCGGCCATCACCGGCCGCCGGACGGAAACCCCGACCAGGCTCACTCCGTCAGCTCCGCCACGGCCTCTCCGGCAGGGCGGTGCTCACTGACCCTTACGATCGCGCCGTCGCGGGTGCGGTGGGTGCCATCGGACACCACCAGCTCACCGGCACGCAGGCCGGCCAGCACTTCGACCTGGCCGTTCGCACGCAGCCCCACATCCACTTCACGGCGCTGCGCGATGTGCGCCGTGCCTTCGCCTTCCGATTGCTCCTGAACCACAAACACATAGGCCTGGTCGGCCTGGCGCATCAGCGCCGATTCCGGGATCGCCGGGCGCTGACGCTGATCGCGGCGCACCTCGACGCTCAGCAGCATGCCGGGCACCAGCCGGTCATCCCCGTTGGGAATCTCGGCCCGCACCGCCACCGAGCGACTGGCCCGGTCGACCTGGTTGTCGATGCTGGTGACCTGGCCGCTGAACACCTCGTCCGGATAGGCCGCCACGCGCGCATTGACCCGCTGCCCCACCTCGACCGTTGACAAGAAGCGCTCGGGCACGGCGAAGTCGACCTTGATCAGAGACACATCATTGAGGGTGGCGATCACCGTGTCGGTGCCGATCCGCTCCCCGGCGGTGATGTTGCGCAGGCCGACCACGCCTGAGAACGGCGCGCGGATCTTGCGGTCCGTCATCCGCGCCTCCACCGCGATCAGCTGGGCCTGGGCGCGCTTGGCATCCGATTCGGCCTCATCACGAAGCTGCGCTGCCACGTAGCCGCTCTCGGCCAGCTCGGCCATGCGGGCATGCCTGCGCTCAGCCTCGACCAGGGTGGTACGCACCTCGTTGCGGGCGGCCGCCTCTTCGGTGTCGACCAGTTCGGCCAGCAGCTGCCCGGACTCCACGAAATCGCCGGAATCAAACAGCACCTGTTTGACGATGTCGGCGACCTTGGAGGTCACCGCCACCGATTCATTGGCGCGGGCGTTGCCGGCCGCGGTGATCACATCGGCGAACTCGGCCTGGGCCACCTGCGCCACAACCACCGGGGTGGCGTCCGCCGGCGCGGCGCTGCCGCCGACCATGCCTGCCACCTCACGCACCAGGACAGCCACGGCCATCGCCGCGAACACAATCGCCACCGCGGCCAGGAAGGTGCCGCGTCGGGCCATGTCCAATGCCCTGCGCTTCATGGAAGCAACTCCAGTATTGCTCGCCGGATGGTTTCGCGGATCGTTCAGCTGATCGTTCAATGGCTGTCCCTGCTCGATGAAAGAGGAGCGCCGGGCCTGCCGCCACGGCGGGCTGGAATCTAGACCACCCAGCGTTTACCTACCTTTAACGGAGGGGCGGAAGTTCCGCTGGAACCGGGATTCCGGGGATCGAAGTTACCGCTGATTCAGCCAGCAACACCTGCGCCCGGGCAGTCCCACCAGGACACCCGCGCGAAATATGCCAGCAGGTCCGTCAGGCTGCGCAGGTCCTGGGCATTGTGGTGGCCGACGCGGCGCAGTTTTTCCGCGCTGCCGCCACGCAGGTACGACAGCCACGCGGCCGGCGCCTCGCTGCCCGGCAGGTCATCCTCGCGAATGACGCCGAGCACCTGGCGCTCGATAGTCGCCAGCCTGCAGTTCTCCCACACCCCGCGCCAGCGCCGGCGTGCCGGATGCAGCAGATCGATGTGGGCGCGACCGAGCACGGGGTCCGGCTGACGCGCCAAGGTGTAACGGGTGGACAGCAGCGGACGGTCGTAGGACTTGCCGTTGTATGACAGCAGCACCGTGTCATCGGCAAGCCAACGGCTGAATTCGGCCAGCATGGCCTGCTCGGCCGCCAGCGTGGTCATCAGCAGCTGGCGGATACGCAGCTCGCCATTGCGCCAATCCGCTGCACCGATCATGAACGCGCGGGTGCCGGTACCGCCTGCCAGGCCGGTCGTTTCGGTATCGAAGGCGAGGATGCGCGAGGCCGCCACCGGCTCCATGCGCAGCGCGGACAGGTCCAGCACTGCAGCCGGCGGCTTCGCAGGCTGGCGCATCTCGATGCGGCGCAGCCCGGGCGCGATTTCCTCGCCATCCAGCGTGCGGTCACGACTGACCGGCTGCACCAGAGCGCCGCCAGGGCGCAGGCCCATCAGCCGCCGCAGCTGTGCAACCTGCTGGCGGTGGCGATCACCGCCGCGCCCGGAGCCGGAGTCGGTCCGCCTATCGGCAGGCAGACTGACGGGGGCCGGGGGCCGCGCAGGCGACGGCCCGGGACTGACGCCCGCTCCCGCCTGCTGCTTCAGCCTGGCCAGTTTTTTCGCCAGCGCGCTCACACCGTCTCTCCCAGCAGATCCAGCACCGCCAGCGCAACCTGTCGCGGGGTCATGCCATTGGCATCCTCGTCGGAAGCCAGCACCGGGCCCACGCAGGCCGGACAACCGGCCTTGCAGGCGCAATCCCGCACCACTTCCAGCGCATGTCGGCGCAACTCTTCCCGCCGCTCATACAGCGGCAGCGACAGTCCCACCCCGCCCGGGTAGTTGTCGTAGATGAAGATGGTGGGCGTGAAGCCGCGCACCTCGGTGACCACCTCTTCGCCGGTCTCGGCCGAGCGCAGCTGGCCGCGCCCACCCAGGTCAGCGGACACGAACCAGGCACCGTCGCCGCTGCCCACCGCCTTCTGCAGGTCACGGCCCTCGGCCATCACCGACACCATGGCCACCAGGTGCAGCGCGTAGGCCGCACCCAAAAAGCCATCCAGCGCCTGCTGGCGGCTTTCGAAGTGATGATCGAGCACGCGCTGCGGAAGCTGCCACCACACCGCGGTGGTGTGCAGTTCCTGGTCGGGCAGGTTGACCGGCCCGTAGCCGATGTTTTCGTGGGTGTGGAAGCGGATTTTCTTGTAGCCCGAGACGCGCCTCACCACGTGCACCTCGCCGTGGTGGGCGCTGCCCTGCCCGCCCGGCGCGCCGTCGGCTTCGTCCAGGACCTTGAGCTTGGTGTAGTCAATCGCGTCGGTGTAGTAATCGACCCGGGTGCGGCGCACGTAGGCTTTGCGGCCCTGCCAGTCCAGGCGCTCGACCTGGAACGGGGCCGACTGGACCATGTGGATCGCGCCCTCGTACAGGGTCAGCGCAGCGGCCGAATAGTCGACCTCGGCAATGATGGTCTGGCGCCCGTCGGTGCGATCGACGACAACGAAGTTGCCATCGGCAACGGAGCGCAGGTTCACCGCCTGGGCCGGATAGCTGTCGGCGATCCACTCCCAGCGTCCGCCCTCCTGGTGCAGCACGCCGCTTTCGGCCAGCACTTCCAGCCACGGCGCAGCGTCGACCGGACCCAGGCTGTCGCCATCAAGAAACGGCAGCTCAAACGCGGCGCAGCGGATGTGGTCCATCAGGATCAGCGGCTGGTCCGGCTCGATCCGCGCCTGCTCGGGCGTGGCATCGGCGAAGAACTCCGGGTGCCGCACCACGTACTGGTCCAGCGGCTGGCTGCTGGCCACCAGCACGCCGATCGAAGGCTGCTGGCGGCGTCCGGCGCGGCCGAAGCGCTGCCAGGTCTGGGCGATGGACCCCGGGTAGCCATTGAGGACCACGACATCCAGGCTGCCGATATCCACGCCCAGCTCCAGCGCCGATGTACTGACGATGCCGTCGACCCGCCCCGAGCGCATTTCGCGCTCCACCTCGCGCCGCTCGGTGGGCAGGTACCCGCCGCGATAGGCGCGGATGCGGCGCGGCTTGCGCGGATCGTTGTCGAAGATTTCCTTCAGGTATTTGGTCAGCACCTCGACCATCAATCGGGTCTGGCAGAACACCAGGGTCTTGAGCCCGGAGCGGATGGCCAGGCGGGCGATGCGATTGGACTGCGAGCGCGCTGAGGCACGCAGGCCCAGGTCCGGGTTCACCACCGGCGGGTTCCACAGCAGGATGTGCTTGGCGCCGCTGGGCGCGCCGCTTTCGCTGATCGACTCCAACTCGTCCTCGATCAGCGCGCGGCCGTGCTCGGCGGCGTTGCCGATGGTGGCCGAGCACAGGATGAACTGCGGACGCACGCCATAGAACGCGCATACCCGCTTGAGCCGCCGGATCACGTTGGCCACGTGCGCACCGAACACGCCGCGATAGGTGTGGACCTCATCAATCACCACGTAGCGCAGGTTCTCGAAAAACTGCGCCCACTTGGTGTGGTGCGGCAGGATCGCCTGGTGGAGCATGTCCGGGTTGCTGACCACGATGTCGCCGTTGATGCGGATCGACTGGCGGGCATCGCCCGGCGTGTCGCCGTCGAAGGTGGCCGCACGCAGGCCGAGGTTGCCGGCGGCGTTGAGCTCCAGCAGCTCGGCGACCTGGTCCTGGGCCAGGGCCTTGGTCGGAAACAGGTACAGCGCCTTGGCGCCCTGCTCCATCGCCCCGGCAATGACCGGCAGCGTGTAGCACAGCGATTTTCCCGAAGCGGTGGGCGTAGCCACCATCAGATGCCGCCCGTCGCGCGCCGCCCTCCAGGCCTCGGCCTGATGCGAGTACAGCGATTTGATGCCGCGCGTCCGCAGCGCTTCGGCCAGCGCCTCCGGAAGATCCTGCGGCAGCGGGCGGATATCAGCCGGATGGGCCGGGATGGTGAAGTGGCCGGTGATGCGGTCGCCGTAGCGCTCGGCGAGCTTGCCGGCCAAATGCGTGCTGGTTGGCGCGGGCGCGGAAAACGGGCGGTCGTGAAGGATGGCGTTCATGCGGCGGCGGTGAGGCGGAGAGGGGCCCGAGTGTCCCTGGCCGCTGGCTCACAGGGTGAGACTGGGGCAGTTCACGAAGGAATGACGGGGCTGGGCTGATGGTCGGACGGCATGAGCCTGTCCGACTACCGCCGCAAGCGCAGCTTCGACAAAACCCGCGAGCCGGAGCCGGGCAAGGCGCCGCCAAGAGGACAGCGCGCGATCTTCGTGGTGCAGCTGCACCACGCCAGCCGCCGCCACTACGACTTCCGCCTGCAGGTGGGCGATGCGCTCAAGAGCTGGGCGGTGCCCAAGGGGCCGAGCTACGACCCCAAGGTGAAGCGCATGGCAGTGGAGGTGGAGGACCACCCGCTGGACTACGCCGCGTTCGAGGGTGAGATCCCAAAGGGCCAGTACGGCGGCGGGCATGTGGCGCAGTTCGACCACGGCGTGTGGGCCACCGAAGGCGATCCGGAAGCGCAGCTGGCCAAGGGTCACCTGCGTTTCGAGCTGTTCGGCAGCAAGCTCAAGGGCGGCTGGCACCTGGTGCGATCCGGCAAGGCGGCGCGCCAGCCGCAGTGGCTGCTGTTCAAGGACAGGGACGACTATGCCGGTGAGCTGGAGGCCGACGACCTGCTGGCCGATGTCACCCCGGCGCCGGCTGAAGATGTAAAGCGCGCCGGGGCCGGCAAGGCCGACCGGCGCAAGCTGAAGTCGGTGCCTGCGCCGCGCCCGCATCGTCGGCAGTGGAAGAAGAAGGCCTTGGCGCTGGAAGACGCACAGGCCGCCGAGCCACCGACCGGCCCGTTCGAGCCGCAGCTGGCCAAGCTTGGCGACACCCCGCCGCGCGGCGATCGGTGGCTGCATGAACTGAAGTGGGATGGCTACCGGATCCTGGTCACGGTGGCCGACGGCAAGGCGCGGCTGTGGTCGCGCAATGCGCTGGAGTGGACCGACCGGCTGCCCGATATCCGTGAGGCAGTGGAGAACCTGGGGCTGAAATCGGCAGCGCTGGACGGCGAACTGATCGCCGGCGCCGGCGCGATCGCCGACTTCAATCTGCTGCAGTCCACCCTCTCGGGCGAGCGCCAGGGCGCGCTGTCGCTGGTGCTGTTCGACCTGCTGCACATCGACGGCGTGGACATCACCGAAGTACCGTTGACCGAGCGCAAGGGGCTGCTGCAGGAACTGCTGGAGGACGCGCCGCGCCAGCTCGCCTTCAGCTCGCATATCGAGGGCGACGGCGAGGTGGCTTACCAGCTTGCAGGTGATCAGCACTTCGAGGGGATCATCTCCAAGCGAGGTGACCGACCCTATCGCGGCGGGCGCGGCAACGACTGGCGCAAGACCAAACGCTTGGCCAGCGACGAGTTTGCAGTGGTGGGCTACACCGCGCCCAAGGGAAGCCGCACCGGCTTCGGCTCGCTGCTGCTGGCCCGGCCGGACCCGGAACATGGCTGGCTGTACGTGGGCCGGGTGGGCACCGGCTTCAGCGACGAGCTGATGCGCGAGGTGACAAAGAAGCTGGGCAAGGGCGGGGAAAAGAAGCCGACCGCGCACGTGGGCACCACTGATACCGACCTGCGCACGGCGACATGGTTTGCGCCGAAGTTCGTGGTGGAGGTTTTCTTCCGCGGGATCGGCCGCCAGCAGCTGCTGCGTCAGGCTTCACTGAAGGCCGTGCGCTGGGACAAGAATGTGGAAGACCTGGCCGATTCCGATCGGGATGGGCGGACGCAGGCTCCGGATCTTGCCAGTGCTCGCGAAGACGCTGAGGATCGCCCGCTGCCCGCCCTGTCCAGTCCGACCAAGGTGCTTTTTCCTGATGAGGGCTTTACCAAGCAGCAGATCTGGGACTACTACACGGCCGTGCTCGATCACCTGCTACCGGAAATCGCCGGCCGGCCGCTGTCGATCATCCGCTGCCCCAGCGGCATCGGCAAAGCGTGCTTTTTCCAGAAGCACCACACCGCGGGGCTGGAGCTGGTGTCCTCAGTGAAGCTCAAGGAAGAAAGCGGGGCCAACGCCCAATACTTGGTGGTGGAAGACGCGGCGGCGCTGATGGAGCTGGTGCAGTTCAACGCGCTGGAGTTCCATCCGTGGGGATCGCATGCGGCCAATCCCGATATCGCCGACCGGGTGGTGTTCGACCTGGATCCCGGATCCGGCGTGCCCTTTGCCGAGGTCAAGCGCGCGGCCAACGACATCCGCAGGCTGCTGGCCGGACTGGAGCTGGAATCCTTCCTGCGCGTGTCGGGTGGCAAGGGCCTGCACGTGGTCGTGCCGCTCAATCCCGGTTGCGATTGGGGCCTGACCAAGCGCTTTGCCCACGGCTTCGCCGACGCGCTGGCGCAGTCCGAACCGCACCGTTTCCTGGCCAGCGCCAGCAAGCGCCTGCGCAATAAGCGCATTTTCGTCGACTACCTGCGCAACGGCCGCGGCGCCACCGCGGTGGCGTCCTACTCGCTGCGCGGGCGGCCCGGCGCACCGGTCGCAATGCCGCTGTTGTGGAGCGCGCTGCCAAAGCTCAAGCGCGCCAATGCGTTCACCCTGGAAGAAGTGCCGGCCATGCTGCGGCGTCGGCGCAAGGACCCGTGGGAAGGAATGGACCGGATCCGGCAGGATCTGTCCCACTGGGCCGAGGGTGATTGACTCAGCGCCGATCAGGCAGCCGCAGTCATCCTGATCGAGGGCCGGACTTACCGGGCGCGCGGGGCGCACGCACCGACACGTGATCGTGATCGGGCACGTGCCAGCGCCACGGAAACTCCACCGCCCGACTGATTCCGATCCGCGGCCCGACCACCGGTCGTCGGGGTGGCGGCGTTCCGTCGGAGACGATGGTGATGCCACGGTCCGCGTTGACCAGGTCGGCGCCATCCAGCTCGCCGGTGATCCCCATCGCCTGAGACAGCTTGCCGGGCCCGCTGCCGATGTCACGATCGCGCCGCGCCTTGGGCCGCAGCGGGCGCATCAGTTCGATCCCGCCCACCGGCTCAATCGCCCGCAGCAGCACCCCGACGCCCTCGCCCACTTCGCCGCAGACCGCGTTCGATCCCCAGTGGATGCCATAGGTGAAGTACACATACAGGTGCCCGGGCTCGCCAAACATGGTGGCGTTTCGCGGCGTCTTTCCCCGGTACGAATGCGCCGCCGGGTCGTCGCTGCCCCCATACGCCTCGACCTCCACGATGCGCCCGGCGCGGCCGTCTTCACGCACCAGGATCCTGTTGAGCAGCTCGGGGGCGACTTCGACCGGATGACGTCGGTAGAAATCCCGCGGCAGCGATTGCCAGCCGTCAGGAAGCACCAGCGTCATTCCGTGCCTCCGACCCCTACCGGGTGCAGTGCCGCCAGGACCATCTCCATCCTCCAAACGCTGAGCGTCGAGTATAGGCAGGGCACGCCAGTTACCATAAAGGGTCGTGTCCCACCCTTCTCCCAAGGATCCAGAGCCGATGTCGAAACCCGCCGCCGCCGCGGTGAAAGCGCCCGAACACACCCCGCTGATGCGCCAGTTTTTCAGCGTCAAAGCCGACCACCAGGACGTGCTGCTGTTCTTCCGCATGGGCGATTTCTACGAATTGTTCTTTGACGATGCGCGCAAGGCGGCGCGACTGCTGGATATCACCCTGACCCAGCGCGGCAATTCGGCGGGACAGCCGATCCCCATGGCCGGCGTGCCCTACCACGCGGCGGAAGGCTACCTGGCACGGCTGGTGGCGCTGGGCGAATCGGTGGCGATCTGTGAGCAGATCGGCGACCCGGCCGCCAGCAAGGGCCTGGTGGAACGCCAGGTGGTGCGCATCCTCACCCCGGGCACGGTGACCGACGAGGCGCTGCTCAACGAGCGCCGCGACACCCTGCTGCTGGCGGTGTCGCGGAGCAAGCGTGGCTACGGCCTGGCATGGGCTGACCTGGCGGGTGGGCGGTTCCTGGCCAATGAAGTCGCCAACGAAGACCAGCTGGAAGCCGAACTGGCCCGACTGGCCCCCGCGGAAGTGCTGGTGCCGGACGAGGACGGCTGGCCGGACTTCCTGCACGAGCGGAGCGGCCTGCGCGCCCGCCCGCCGTGGCTGTTCGATGCCGACAGCGGCCGCCGACAGCTGCTGAAGTTCTTCAACCTGCACGACCTGACCGGCTTCGGCCTGGAGGACCGTCCGCTGGCGATTGCTGCCGCCGGCGCCCTGCTCGGCTACGTGGAGGAAACCCAGAAGCAGCAGCTGCCGCACCTGACCTCCATTGCGGTGGAAACCGGCGACGGCGCGATCGCCATGAACGCCGCCACCCGCCGCCACCTTGAACTTGATACGCGCGTCGATGGCGACACCCGCAACACCATGCTCGGCGTGCTCGACACCACGGTGACGCCCATGGGCGGACGCCTGCTGCGCCGCTGGCTGCACCGCCCGCTGCGCGAGCAGCGCACGCTGGAGCAACGCCACCATGCGGTGCAGACCCTGATCGACAGCGGTGCCGAGGCGGATCTTCGCGAAGGGTTCCGCGCGCTTGGGGATCTGGAGCGGATCCTGTCGCGGATCGCGCTGCGTTCCGCCCGCCCACGGGACCTGTCCACCCTGCGCGATGGCCTGGCGATGCTTCCCGCGGTGCGCGACACCCTGACCGCGCTGGATTCGCCGCGCCTGCAGACGCTGGGCGACGGACTTGGCGAACACGCGGCCGAAGCCCACCTGCTGGCCACCGCACTGGTGGAGCAGCCGCCCGTGCTGGCCCGCGACGGCGGCGTGTTTGCCGACGGCCACGACGCCGAGCTGGACGAGCTGCGCGCCCTGTCCGCCAACGCCGACCAGTTCCTGGTTGATCTGGAAGCGCGCGAACGCGCGGCCAGCGGTATCGCCAACCTCAAGCTCGGCTACAACCGGGTGCATGGCTACTTCATCGAGATCAGCAAGGCGCAGTCGGCCAGGGCGCCCACCCACTACACCCGCCGCCAGACGTTGACCAACGCCGAGCGCTACATCACCGAAGAGCTCAAGCAGTTCGAAGACAAGGTGCTGAGCGCGCGCGAACGCGCCCAGGCCCGCGAACGCCTGCTGTACGAGCAGCTGCTGGACGCACTCAACCAGCGGTTGGAGCCGCTCAAACGATGCGCCGGCGCACTCAGCGAACTCGACGTGCTGGCCGCATTCGCCGAACGCGCGCAGGCGCTGGACTGGTCACGCCCGGAACTGACCGATGCGCCGGGCCTGCTGATCGAACGCGGCCGCCATCCGGTGGTGGAGGCGGTGCGCACCGAGCCTTTCGAGCCCAACGACCTGGCGCTGCACCCCGAGCGCCGGATGCTGGTGATCACCGGCCCCAACATGGGCGGCAAGAGCACCTATATGCGCCAGAACGCGCTGATCGTGCTGCTGGCCCACATCGGCAGCTTCGTGCCCGCGGCGCGCGCGAAACTCGGACCCGTCGATCGCATCCTGACCCGCATCGGCGCCGGTGACGACCTCGCCAAGGGCCAGTCCACCTTCATGGTGGAGATGGCCGAAACCAGCTACATCCTCCACCACGCCACCGAACACTCGCTGGTGCTGATGGACGAAATCGGCCGCGGCACCTCGACCTATGACGGCCTGGCGCTGGCCGAAGCCTGTGCGCGGCACCTTGCGGCCGCCAACCGCAGCATGACCCTGTTTGCCACCCACTATTTCGAGCTGACCGCGCTGGCTTCGGCCGAAAGCGGGATCGCCAACGTGCACCTGGACGCTGTGGAACACGGGGATTCACTGGTATTCATGCACGCAGTCAAGGATGGCCCGGCCAACCGCAGCTTCGGCCTGCAGGTGGCCGCGCTCGCGGGCCTGCCGCGCGCGGTGGTCGCCGACGCCCGCGCGCGCCTGGCCGAACTGGAGCACCGCGGTGAAGACAGCCAGACCGGCGGCATGCGCCCGCAGGCCCTGGACGAGCCCCGCCAGATCGGCCTGTTCGCGCCGTCGTCTGCAGTGCAGGACGCGCTGGCCGCGCTGGACCCGGACGAGCTGACCCCGAAGCAGGCGCTGGAAGCGCTGTATCGATTGAAAGCGCTTGGATAAGGCGCAACCGGAGATAAACCAATGACCGTCGACCCGATGACGACACGCCCGCTGTACCCGGTCGATGCGCAAGGCCGCTTCGACGCCGACCAGGCCGCTGCGTGGCTGGACGAACGCCTCCAGGCCGATGATCTGGACGCCGTGCGGACTGCTCTGTCCGGCGTTCTGGCGGTCGACCTGGCCGATACCCTCGGGCGCCTGCCGTCATCGGCCAGGGCGACGGTGCTGCCACTGATTCCCGGCGAGGAGCGCGCCCAGGCGTTCGGCTATCTGCCGCTGGAACTGCAGACCAGCCTGGTCGCAAAAATGCCGCGCAACAAAGTGGTCGAGCTGCTGGGACTGATGTCGTCCGACGAACGGGTCGACCTGTACAACACCCTGCCGGCGGATCGGCGCGAACGGCTGCTGCCGGCACTGGCACACGCCGAGCGCGAGGACATCCGGCGCCTGGCCAGCTACCCGGCCGACAGCGTCGGCGCGATCATGACTTCGGAGTACGCGGCCCTGACCGCAACGCTCAGCGCCGACGAGGCGATCGCCGAACTGCGCCGCATCGCCCCGGATACGGAGACGATCTACAACGCCTATGTCATCGACCCGCAGCGCAGGCTCATGGGCGTGGTCAGCCTGCGCCGGCTGATTCTGGCCGATCCGGACATGCCGCTGTCGGAGCTCATGATCCGCAACCCGATCACCGTCCCGGTCGACTCCGACCAGGAGGAAGCAGCCAGGCGGATCGCGCGATACGACTTCATCGCCCTGCCGGTGGTGGACGGTGACGGACGCATCGTCGGCATCGTCACCGCCGACGACGCGATGGACGTCGCCGCAGCGGAGGCAACCGAGGACTTCCACAAGGCCGGTGGCTCACTGGGTAGTCTGACCGTCAGCATGAAGAATGCCAGCGTGGGCCTGCTCTACCGGCAGCGCGTGCACTGGCTGGTGATCCTGGTCTTCGCGAACCTGTTCTCAGGCGCGGGGATTGCCCATTTCGAGGACCTGATCGCCACCAACATGGCCCTGGTGTTCTTCCTGCCACTGCTGATCGCCAGCGGCGGCAACGCCGGCGCACAATCGGCCACGCTCATGGTGCGCGCACTTGCCACCGGGGACGTCGCGCTGCGCGACTGGAGCGCGATGCTGGGACGCGAGGTAGCCGTGGCGCTGCTGCTGGGCCTGACCATGGCCCTGGCGGTGAGCGCGATCGGGATTTTCCGCGGCGGCCCTCCGATCGCCCTCGTGGTGGCGATTGCGATGCTGCTGATCGTGATGGTCGGCAGCGTCATGGGGATGTCTTTGCCGTTCCTTCTCAGCCGTTTCCGCGCCGATCCGGCCTCGGCCAGCTCGCCATTGATCACCTCGCTGGCCGACGGCATCGGCATCCTGATCTACTTCGGGATCGCGACCTGGCTGCTGGGGATGCTTGGGAGCGGATGAAGTGACAGCGCGAATCCGGATACGCGTCGACGCACAGTTGACGCCGGCTTCGTCCGACACAGTGCCGGCGTACCATGGAGCTCCACACTGATTGGAACCCACCATGGCCGAATCCCTCACCCAGCAACTGTTCGCCCAGCTTCAGGGCGCTCCGATGCAGCAGATGTCCAACCAGCTCGGCGTGGATGAGCAGCAAACCAGCCAGGCGGTCGGCGCGGCGCTACCGCTGCTGATGGGCGCGCTGGGCAGGAACGCCAGCCAGCCCCAGGGCGCGCAGGCGCTGCTGGGCGCGCTGCAGAAGGACCACGCGGGCGGCGCAGGCAATATCGCCGGCCTGCTTGGCTCGGTGCTTGGCGGCGGCGGCGGGCGCCAGACCGATGGCGCCGGCATCCTCGGCCACATCCTTGGCGGCAACCAGTCGCGCGCCGAATCCGGGCTGGCCCAGGTGGCCGGACTGGACAGCAACAAGGCTGGCCAGCTCATGAAAATACTCGCCCCCGTGGTGATGGCCTTTCTGGCCAGGCAGACCACGCAGCAGGGCAACGCCAGCGCGCAGGGACTCGGCGCGCTGCTGGGTCAGGAACAGCAGCAGATCCAGCAGCAGGACAGCGGCGTGGCCGGCCTGCTCGGTGCGGTGCTTGACCAGGACGGCGACGGCAAGCTGGGCCTGGGCGACGCGCTCAAGATCGGTGGCAGCCTGTTCGGCAAGCGCTGATACACGTGATTTCGCGAAAACCGGCGCAGCGATAGCCGGGCGCTATCGCTGCGTTGCCTTCTATCGAATTCACCTTCTCGCGCCCCCGCGCTAAGGTGATCACCTCATCTACCGGGAGTGTCAGCCATGAGCAAGCCGTCGGACGAAAAGAAGTGTCCTGTCACCCATCTCACCACCCAGTTCGGCGCTCCGGTGCCCGACAACCAGAACAGCCTGACCGCCGGTCCGCGCGGGCCACTGCTGTCGCAGGACGTGTGGCTGCACGAGAAGCTGGGCAACTTCGTGCGCGAGGTGATTCCGGAGCGGCGCATGCACGCCAAGGGCTCGGGCGCCTTCGGCACGTTCACCGTCACCAATGACATCACCAAATATACCCGCGCGAAGATCTTTGAATCGGTTGGCAAGCAGACCGAGATGTTTGCCCGCTTCACCACCGTGGCTGGCGAGCGCGGCGCGGCCGACGCCGAGCGCGACATCCGTGGCTTCGCGCTGAAGTTCTACACCGAGGAAGGCAACTGGGACATGGTGGGCAACAACACCCCCGTGTTCTTCATCCGCGATCCGCGCAAGTTCCCGGACCTCAACAAGGCCGTGAAGCGCGACCCGCGCACCAACATGCGCTCGGCCACCAACAACTGGGACTGGTGGACGCTGCTGCCCGAGGCGCTGCACCAAGTGACCATCGTGATGAGCGACCGTGGCATCCCGGCCACCTACCGCCACATGCACGGCTTCGGCTCGCATACCTACAGCTTCTGGAACAACCAGGGCGAACGCTACTGGGTGAAGTTCCACTTCCGCACCCAGCAGGGCATCAAGAACCTGAGCGATGCCGAGGCGGCCGAGATCACGGGCAATGACCGCGAGAGCCACCAGCGCGACCTCTACGAGTCCATCGAACGCGGCGACTTCCCGAAGTGGAAGATGTACATTCAGGTCATGCCGGAGGTGGAAGCGGAGCAGGTGCCCTACCACCCCTTCGACCTGACCAAGGTGTGGCCGAAGGGCGACTACCCGCTGATCGAGGTGGGCGAATTCGAGCTCAACCGCAACTCCGAGAACTTCTTCGCCGACGTCGAGCAGGCCGCGTTCGCGCCCAGCAACCTGGTGCCGGGCATCGCGCCCTCGCCGGACAAGATGCTGCAGTCGCGCCTGTTCAACTACGCCGACGCGCAGCGCTACCGGCTGGGGGTGAACTACCACCAGATCCCGGTCAACGCCGCGCGCTGCCCGGTCAACAGCAACCACCGCGACGGCCAGGGCCGGATGGACGGCAACTACGGCAGCCTGCCCCACTACGAGCCCAACAGCTTCAACCAGTGGCAGGAGCAGCCCCAGTTCCGCGAGCCGCCATTGAAGATCAACGGCAACGTCGCCGACTGGTTCAACTTCCGCGAGGACGACGCCGACTACTACAAGCAGCCCGGCGACCTGTTCCGGCTGATGAGCCCGGAGCAGCAGCAGGTGCTGTTCGACAACACCGCCCGCGCGATGGGCGACGCGCCGGACTTCATCAAGCGCCGCCACGTGGACAACTGCACCAAGGCCGATCCGGCCTACGGAGCGGGGGTTGAAGCGGCGCTGCGAAAGCTCGGAGCGTTTGCGGGTGAGGAGTCGCCCAACAGCCACGACTGATCACGCCTGATGTCGAAAAGGCCGCGCCCCCCCCCCGGGGTCGCGGCCTTTTTTTGACCTACGAAGCGTCGATGTCGCCCAGGGCGCGGATCAGGCGTCGGGCACGCTTGTCAGGGCGCTGTTCCGGAGGGCGGTAGCCGGCACGTTCGGCGCGAAGCTGGGCCAGGCGTTCAATCCGGGTCCGGCACGATTCCTCGGACTCGACATACAGCGTCTGCGCAATCTTCGCCGGCCCCCGGGTGTCGGACAGGTCGGCCACCTGGATCTGGAAGACTTCCTCGCCCCGCTCGACCTGCAGCATGTCTCCCACGCGCACCGGGCGCGCGGGCTTGTTGGCACGCTGGCCGGCGATCTCCACCTTGCCGGTTTCGATCGCCTGCTTGGCTAGCGCCCGGGTCTTGAAGAACCGCGCCGCCCACAGCCAGATATCCAGGCGCACGGATTGCAGGGGCTCACTCACGGGAGCGGTATCGGGTTACGCGGCCGGTTCAGCGGCACCCGCACCTCGTTCGCCTCGCGCCAGGCGCGGGCGCACCGCTGGCTCACGTGCTGGCCACGCAGGGCTCGCGCCTCATTCCCCGGAGCTCCCGCGGCAATGGGCTGCTCGCGCGCTGCGCGGTATTCCCGTTCACACAGGAAATCGATGTTGTCAGCATCCTGCATCGCCATCTCATCTCCCGTCGCGCAACCTGCTGCAAGCAGCACGGCCAGCATCGGAATGGAAATTCGCGGGACAATCATCAGGCTCTCTCCTGCCCGCCGGGGGATCCGGCTGCGGGTCCATGGTAAGGGACCAACGCCAAAAGGCCCGCTTGCGCGGGCCTCTGGCTATTCCCGATCCGCCGTTTCCGGCGGTGGGAGCACTTACTCTGCGGCGGTTTCCGCGGCAGCGGCTTCAGCAGCTGCTGCATCGGCGCTGGCCTTCTCGGCAGCGGCCTTGGCAGCCTTGACGTCCTCGCGTGCGCGCTCGTTACGGGCGCGGGCACGGGCGGACAGGTCTTCCTTGATGCGTGCCTTGCGGCCTTCCAGGCCACGCAGGTAGTACAGCTTGCTGGCGCGGACGGCGCCGCGGCGCTTGACTTCAAGCGAGTCGATCAGGGCGCTGTGGCTCTGGAAGACGCGCTCCACGCCGAAGCCGTGGGAGATCTTGCGCACGGTGAACGAGGAGTTCAGGCCGGCATGCTTGCGGGCAATGACCACGCCTTCATAGGCCTGGATGCGCTCGCGGTTGCCTTCCTTGACCTTGACGTTGACCACGACGGTGTCGCCGGGGCCGAATTCGGGGAGCTGACCCTGGACCTGCGCGGTCTCGAAGTCCTGCAGGAGGGTGCTGATGGACGATTTGGTGTTCATGGCAATGGCCTGTTGGTGTAGTTGTAGGCGTGGTGCACGTGGACGCACGCTCTTGGCTTGGATTGCAAAACAAAACAGCCCGCTATTATAACCTGGATCTTGCTTGACAGATCAAGCCCGGTATTCAGGCGCTGCCGGATGCATCAGTCGCCACCCGGGCGGCGAGGAAACGACGGTCCGCGTCGTCGAGGCTGGCCGATTCAAGCAGGTCCGGACGTCGCTCCAGGGTGCGCAACAGCGCCTGCTGACGCCGCCATTTGTCAATTTCCGCATGATTTCCCGACAACAGCACTGGCGGCACCTCGCCGAGCTCATGCGTGACAGGCTTGGTGAAGTGCGGCCAATCCAGCAGGCCGCTCTCGAAGCTGTCCTGCTCGGCGGAGTCCGCATCGCTGAGCGCACCCGGCTGCAACCGGGCCACGACGTCCACTACGACCGCAGCGGCCAGCTCGCCACCGGACAACACGTAGTCGCCGATCGAGAGTTCTTCATCCACTTCGGCCCGCACCAGACGTTCATCGACGCCTTCATAGCGGCCACACAGCAGCATCAGGCGCTTGCGCCCGGCCAGCTCGCGCACGCCGGCCTGGTCCAGGCGGCGTCCCTGGGGGCTGAGGTAAACCAGTGAGACCGGCTCCGGATCCGCGGCGCGAGCGGCGGCGATCGCCGCACGCAGCGGGTCGATCATCATCACCATGCCCGGCCCGCCGCCAAACGGACGGTCGTCCACCCGGCGATAGTTGCCTTCGGCATAGTCGCGGGGATTCCAGCCATGCAGCGTCAGCAGCGCCCGCTCCACCGCCCGACCGGTCACGCCAAAGCCGGCGCAGGTCTGGATGAAGTCGGGAAACAGGCTGATGACGTCGACGCGCATGTTCAGAAGTCCGGGTCCCAATCGACCACCATGCGCCTGGCATCCATATCGATGCTGGTGACGAAATCCGGGCGCACGAACGGAATCATGCGTTCGCGCCCATCGGCGCCATCGCGCACCACCACCACGTCGTTGGCGCCGGTGGCAAACAGGTGCGAAACCACGCCAAGGGCCACGCCATCGACGGTTTCCACCGCCATGCCTTCAAGGTCGACCCAGTAGAACTCGCCTTCGGTAGGCGGCGGCAGCACCGAGCGCGGCACATGGACTTCGCTGTCGCGCAGGGCCTGTGCGGCATCCCTGTCGTCCACCCCGGGGATCCTGATCACCAGGCCTTTCGCGGTCTCTCGGCCACGCACGCCGGACAGTTCGCGCTCATTGCCCTGCGCATCGCGCAGGATCCAGGGCTGGTAACGGAGCACCTGCGTCAGCGGTTCGGTGTGCGACTCGAACTTGAGTTCTCCGCGCACGCCAAAAGCGCCGATCACCCTGCCCAGCAGGATTCGACGTTCGGAATCATTCATAGGGAAAGACGGCCGCGCACGTGGCGCGGCCGGAGGAGTCAGGCCGCGGCCTGCTCGGTCTGCGGAGCCTTTTTGGCTTCCTTGTACAGCGAGCGCACCTTGTCGCTCATCTGCGCACCCTGGCCAACCCAGTGCTCGACGCGGCCGGTGTCCAGCACCACGCGCTGTTCGGCGCCGGCGGCGACGGGGTTGTAGTAACCCAGGCGTTCGATGTTGCGGCCGTCGCGCGCGCTGCGCGAGTCGGTGACGATGATGTGGTAGAACGGACGCTTCTTGGCGCCGCCACGGGTCAGTCGGATCTTGACCATTTCGGGATTTTCCTGTGTTGCCCAGTCGCCAGGACGGCGAGGTAAGCGGGCAAGTGTAATCCATCCCCTGCCCGTGGGAAAGTGCCCGCAGCGAAAATTCCTGTGGTTCAGAGCAGGTCGCGGGGAACGGCCACAAGCAGGCGGCGCAGCGTAGCCCCTGTCAGGGCATCGCCGGGGAACACATGGGCATCGATGGCGGCGATATCGCCAATACCCGATGAGTTGAGCGCAAAGGCCGCGCTGAACCGGTCCAGCGAAGCCATGTTCACCGCTTCGCACCGCTGCGGCATTCCAGCCTGATCCAATGCCGCGCCCAGGAGCTGCCGGGTGACCCCGGTCAGCGCTGGAGCGTCGGGCCAGACCAGGGATTCGCCGTCCCAGAAGGCGACGTTCCAGAACGTGCCCTCGCTGATGCGGCCGTCGGGCGCCAGCAGCAGGGCGTCGTCGAACCCGGCCTCCCGCGCCTGCGCACGCGCTTCAAGCTGGAAATCAAGCGCCAGGTGCTTCACGGAAGGGACGGAACGCAGGCCCGGATGCGTGCGCACCCGCAGCGGCGAAGAAGGCGGCTCGCGCGGCGGCTCGATGTCCACTTCGATGCGATGCGGCGGCAGCACCCGGACCCTGACGGTGCAGTCGCCCGTCTCCAGCGAAGCGGCCGCAAGCGCCTCGCGGATACGCTTTTTCAACACAGGCCCGTCAACAGACCTGTCGGAGTTGGCGCCGTACAGATTGCGCGAAGCCGTCCGCAGCCGGGCCAGGTGCAGCTCCAGCCCCTGAACGCCACCAGCCCTGACCTGCATGGTGGTGAAGTGGCCGGCTTTGGCCGCCTCCCCGTCCATCAGCGGAACGGCATGCCCCCGCGCCCGCCCATCATGCCCTGCAGGCCGCGCATCATGCCCTTCATGCCGCCGCGGGCCATCTTGCCCATCATTTTTTCCATCTGCTGGTACTGCTTCATCATCCGGTTCACATCGGCCGGGGTCACCCCGGCACCGGCGGCGATGCGCTTGCGGCGCGAGCCGTTGAGCAGGGTCGGATTGCGCCGCTCCTTCTTCGTCATCGAATTGATGATGGCGATCATCTGCGGAACTTCCTTGCCCTGTTGCACCTGCTGCTTGACGTGGTCCGGGATGTTGCCCATGCCCGGCAGCTTGTCCATCAGGCCGGAAATGCCGCCCATGTTCTGCATCTGGCCGAGCTGTTCGCGCATGTCGTTGAGGTCGAACTTGCGACCCTTGGCGACTTTCTCCGCCAGTCGCGTAGCGGCGTCCTTGTCGACCTGCTGCTCGACCTGTTCGACCAGGCTGAGCACGTCGCCCATGTCGAGGATGCGGCTGGCCACGCGCTCGGGGTGGAACACGTCCAGGCCGTCGGTCTTCTCGCCGGTACCGATGAACTTGATTGGCTTGCCGGTGATGTAGCGAACGGACAGCGCCGCGCCGCCGCGGGCGTCACCGTCGGTCTTGGTCAGCACCACGCCGGTCAGCGGCAGCGCTTCGCTGAACGCCTTGGCCGTGTTGGCCGCGTCCTGACCGGTCATGGCGTCGACCACGAACAGGGTTTCGACCGGATCAACCGCGGCGTGCAGCACCTTGATCTCGGCCATCATGGCTTCGTCGATCGCCAGGCGGCCGGCGGTATCGACGATCAGCACGTCCACGTAGGATTTGCGCGCATCGTCGATGGCCGCGCGGACGATGGCTTCCGGCTTCTGCCCGGCATCGGACGGGAAGAACTGCACGTCCACCTGTTCGGCCAGGGTCTTGAGCTGCTCGATGGCGGCCGGACGGTACACGTCGGCGCTGACCACCATCACCTTCTTTTTGTGGCGTTCCTTGAGGTGTTTTGCGAGCTTGCCGACGGTGGTGGTCTTGCCCGCGCCCTGCAGGCCGGCCATCAGGATCACCGCCGGCGGCTGCACGCTCAGGTCCAGCCCGCTGGCCTGCGAGCCCATCACCGCGGTCAGCTCATCGCGCACCACCTTGATCAGGGCCTGGCCCGGGGTCAGCGACTTGAGCACCTCCTGGCCGACCGCACGCACCTTGATCCGCTCGATCAGGGCCTGCACCACCGGCAGGGCCACGTCGGCCTCCAGCAGGGCAATGCGGACCTCGCGGGTGGCCTCGCGGATGTTCTCCTCGGTCAGCCGGCCGCGCCCGCGCAGGCGCTCCATGGTGCCGGACAGGCGCTGGGTCAGGGATTCGAACATCGGGAATCAGCTCTCGGAACGGGCCGGAGATTATAGCCCGCCACCCTCGCCGTCCCATGCCTGCGCACCCCCGACCGGTCCGGCATGTGAGAAACTGCCCTGATGACATCCGTTCTCATTGCCGTAGCGCTGTACCTGCTCGCTGCCGGACTGCTGGTCCGCAGGGTGGCGCATGGACGCCAGCCGGGGACTTCCGGCTGGGGCCCGCCGGCAGTGGCCGCCGTGGTGATGCACGCCTTCTACCACGTGCTCACGTGGCGCGAAGTCGGCGGCGCGGACCTGCATTTCTTCTCGGCCATGTCCCTGGTGTGGCTGGGCATGGCGGCCCTGACCGTAATGGTGGGCCTGCGCGGACGGCTCGGCGCCTTGGGTGTGATCGTGTTTCCGCTGTCCGCAGTGGCGGTGACCCTCTATGCCAATACGCCCCATGTCGGCCACCCGGCGCTGGACTGGCGGCTGCAGCTGCATGCCTGGTTTGCGCTGCTGGCCTACGCCACCCTGGCGGTGGCGGCGCTGCTGGCCGTGCTGCTGTGGGCCCAGGAGCGCGGGCTGCGCCTGCGTGAATTCCGCAACTGGCTGCGCGCCCTGCCGCCGCTGACCGCGCTTGAGTTCCTGCTGTTTCGCACCATCACTGCGGGCTTCGTGTTGCTCAGCGCCACGCTGCTCACCGGCATCCTGTTCGTGCACGACTTTTTCGCCCAGCACCTGATCCACAAGAGCGTGCTGAGCATCCTGTCGTGGCTGGTATTCGGCGCACTGCTGCTCGGCCGCTGGCGCTACGGCTGGCGCGGTGCACGGGCGGTCAGCTGGACGCTGACCGCGATGGCGCTGCTGGTGCTGGCGTTTTTCGGCAGCAAGTTCGTGCTGGAGCTGGTACTCCAGCGCTGAAGCGCCTTACCAGCCGTTGACGCGCGGCCAGACGGCCTCGATCGCGGTACCACCGTTGACCACGTGGTAGCAGTCGTACGCGGCGGCGGTGATGCAGGCGTGGTTGGGCAGGATCAGCAGGCGGCGCCCAATGGGAAAGCCCGCGTGCTCAATGGCGTCGACGCTGCGGATGATGCCGTGCTCCTGGGAAACGCCGTGCACGTACAGGCCGTCCATGACGATGCCGCTTTCCGCATCCGCAACCAGGCCGTACCCGCAGTCTCCAGCCGCACCCAGGGCCTGGGTGCTGGTGTCCTTGCTCAGCGCCAGCGCGCCGGCGTCGATCACGATCTGGCCGCGCTCGGGGTGGTTGCCGATTACCGTGGCCAGCACGCCAAGGGCGATGTCATCGCGGCGGCAGCTGCCGATGCCGGCCTGGTACAGGTCGAAAAACACGTACACGCCTGCGCGCACTTCAGTCACGCCCTGCAGGTCACGGGCGTGCACCACTGAAGGCGTGGAACCCAGGCTGACACTGGGACAATCGTGCCCCGCTTCGCGCAGCCGGGTCGCGGCCGCCGTCACTGCCGTGCGCTCCTGCTCCGCCACGTCGGCGTGCTGGTCCGCGCTGCGCCCGGCGTAGGAGTGACCGCCGTGGGTGAACACACCGGCCAAACCGCTGCCGTTGGCGACCGCTGCCGCGATGTCATCGAGCTGCGGGGCGTCCGGCGCGATGCCCGAGCGCCCGTCACCACTGTCGATTTCAATCAGCGCCTGGAACCGCACGCCAAGGCGTTCGCCCGCCAGGCCGATCTCCCGGGCGGCTTCGAACGAGTCCACAGCCAGCAGGATGCGCACGCCGCGCTGCTGCAGCGCGGCCACCCTGTCCAGCTTCTGCGGTGCGATCGCCACGGCGTAGAAGATGTCGGTGAAGCCGGCTTCGGCGAAATACTCCGCCTCGCGCAACGTCGATACGGTCACCGGATCGGCAGGGTCGACCATCCGCGTGGCCACTTCGACACTTTTGCAGGTTTTCAGATGCGGTCGCAGGGTGACGCCAAGCTGCGCGGCGCGATCCCGCATGCTGCGGATGTTGGCTTCCATGCGTGCGCGATCGAGCACCAGCGCCGGCGTATCAAGCTGTTCGAGTGTGTCTGCCTGCATTTTTCCCACGCGTGTGCCTACGGAACAGCGAGCATAGCGCGCATCCGGGTTCGCTCCGGGCAGGGTCGATCACGCGACTTCCAACGCCTCAGACAGCCGCTCCACTGCGATCACCTCCAGACCCTTGAAGGCACCCGACTTCGGCGCATTGCCCTTCGGCACGATGGCGCGCTTGAAGCCGTGGGTCGCCGCCTCGCGCAGCCGCTCCTCGCCGTTGGGCACCGGGCGGATTTCCCCGGACAGCCCCACCTCGCCGAACGCGACGGTCTTGTCGGCCAGCGGCTGGTCGCGCAGCGAGGACAGCACCGCCAGCAGCACCGGCAGATCCACTGCGGTTTCCTGCACGCGGATGCCACCGACCACGTTGACGAATACGTCCTGGTCGCCCACCGACACGCCGCCGTGCCGGTGCAGCACCGCCAGCAGCATGGCCATGCGGTTCTGCTCCATGCCCACCGCCACCCGGCGCGGATTGGACAGCGGCGAGGAATCCACCAGCGCCTGCACCTCCACCAGCAGCGGCCGGGTGCCCTCGCGGGTCACCATCACGCAGCTGCCGGGCTGCTTCGACGCCCCGGACAGGAAGATCGCCGAAGGGTTGGACACCTCTTTCAGCCCCTTGTCCCCCATGGCGAACACGCCCAGCTCGTTGACTGCCCCGAAGCGGTTCTTGAACGCGCGCAGCAGCCGGAAGCGGCTGCCGCTCTCGCCTTCGAAGTACAGCACCGCGTCGACCATGTGCTCGAGCACGCGCGGCCCGGCGATCCCGCCCTCCTTGGTCACATGGCCGACCAGGAACACAACCGTGCCCGTCTCCTTGGCATAGCGCACCAGCCGCGCCGCGGATTCGCGCACCTGGCTGACCGAGCCCGGCGCTGCGGTGAGCGACTCCGTCCACAGGGTCTGCACCGAATCGGCCACCAGCAGCTTTGGCTTCAGCTCCACCGCGTGGCGCAGGATCGATTCAATCCCGGTCTCGGCAAGTGCCATCACCCCGTCCAGCTCCAGGTCCAGGCGCGCTCCGCGTCCGGCCACCTGGGCCAGCGACTCCTCACCGGTGACATACAGCGGCGGCAGCACCGGGGCCAGCCGGGTCACCGCCTGCAGCAACAGCGTTGACTTGCCAATGCCCGGATCGCCGCCCACCAGGATCACCGCCCCTTCCACCAGGCCCCCACCCAGCACCCGGTCCAACTCGCCGATGCCGGTGGATATCCGCGCATCCTCGCTGTGGCGCACGTCCTTGAGCGCAGTGACCTTGGGCGCATCCGCCTTGCCGGCCCAGCCCGCGCGGCGCGTGGCCGGCCCACTGGCGCCCTTGCCGGCGGCCGGCTCCACCACGAATTCGCTCAGCGTGTTCCAGGCGCTACATTCCCCGCACTGGCCCTGCCACTTGGAGTGGTCAGCGCCGCACTCGGTGCAGACATAGGCGATCTTGGCCTTGGAGGCGGAACGCACGGATTTGGCGGCAGGCTGGGACATGGACGACACCGGATTGGACTGGCAGTCACTCTAGCTGCCCCCGGTCGCACACGGGGAGACCCTGCAAGAACAAAAAACCCGCGCCGGTGAGGGCGCGGGCCTGAAAAATGGTGCCGTTGAGAGGAGTCGAACCTCCGACCTACTGATTACGAATCAGTTGCTCTACCAACTGAGCTACAACGGCGTTGGGGATGCGATTCTATCCCGTGTCCGCTCAGTCCACCAGCTGTACGCGCAGTTCCCTGGGCAGCGCGAACACCATGTTCTCCGGTTCGCCGTCCAGCTCGCGCACGCTGGTGGCGCCCAGCTCGCGCAGACGGTTGAGCACGCCCTGCACCAGCACGTCCGGAGCCGAGGCGCCGGCGGTGACCCCGATGTGGCTGCGCCCGTCCACCCAGCCCGGATCGATCTCGTCCGCGCCATCAATCAGGTACGACTCCACGCCGTCGCGCTCGGCCAGTTCGCGCAGGCGGTTGGAGTTGGAACTGTTGGGCGAGCCCACCACCAGCACCAGGTCACAGACCCGGGCCAGCTCGCGCACCGCATCCTGGCGGTTCTGGGTGGCGTAGCAGATGTCGTCCTTCTTCGGCCCCTGGATGGTCGGGAAGCGCACCTGCAGGGCTTCGATGATTCCGCGGGTATCGTCCACCGAGAGCGTGGTCTGGGTGGTGTAGGCCAGGTTATCGGGCTGGTTCGGCTCCAGCAGGGCCACGTCAGCCAGCTCCTCGACCAGGTAGATCTCACCGGTGCCGGCTTCACGCTGCCACTGGCCCATGGTGCCTTCCACTTCCGGATGGCCGGCGTGGCCGATCAGCACCACGTCACGGCCGGCGCGGCAGTTGCGCGCCACTTCGAAGTGGACTTTGGTGACCAGCGGGCAGGTGGCGTCGAACACCTTCAGACCCCGGCGGTCGGCCTCGGCGCGTACCGCCTGGGGCACCCCGTGGGCGCTGAAGATCACCGTGTTGCCGTCCGGCACCTCGTCAAGCTCCTCGACGAAGATCGCGCCGCGCTGCTTGAGGTCATCGACCACGTAGCGGTTGTGCACGACCTCGTGGCGCACGTAGATCGGCGCGCCCAGGGTCTCGATGGCGCGCTTGACGATCTCGATGGCGCGGTCGACGCCCGCGCAGAAGCCGCGGGGGTTGGCAAGGACAATATCCATGCGGCCAATTCTACCCTTCGCGGTTCCCGGTTACCTGACGGAAGCCGGGCGCTGTTACTTGGGATCGGGCTTTTTGGCGCCGATGATGCCGAACAGGGCGATGCCGATTGCACCGCCCACAATGGCCGCATCGGCCACGTTGAACGCCGGCCAGTAGTAGTCCTGCCAGTGCCACTGGATGAAATCCACCACGTGGCCGTGCAGCTGGCGGTCGATGACGTTGCCGATCGCGCCGCCGATCACCAGCGCGAACGGCAGCGCGGTCTTCCAGTCGCTGCGCGGGGTGCGGGCCATCCACCAGGCCAGCACGGCGCTGATGCCGAAGGCCAACACGGTGAAGAACCACTTCTGCCAGCCGCCCTGCCCCGCCAGGAAGCTGAACGCCGCCCCGGTGTTGTAGGTGCGGTACCAGTTCCAGAAACCCTCGATCACCGGCACCGCGGTGTATTCGGGCAGGCTGGTGAGCACCCACCACTTGGTCAGCTGGTCGATCACCAGCACCAGCACCGACACCAGCAGCCACGGCAGCGCATTGGGTTTGACGGCGGGCGTTGGCGTCAGAACCATTGGCGATCCTCGCCCGGGCCTTCGATATTGGACACGCAGCGGCCGCAGATCTGCGGGTGCTCTTCGTGGCTGCCGACGTCGGCGCGGTAGTGCCAGCAGCGTCCGCACTTGGGCTTGCCAGACGGTTTGGCAACAATGCCCGGCTCAGCCGCTCCCCCACCGCCCTCGATCGAAACGTCACCGCTGATCAGCAGGAAACGCAGTTCATCGGCCAGCGGCGCCAGCCAGTCGCCGGTGGCGTCATCGCAGCGCAGGGTGATCTCTGCCTGCAGCGCGGCGCCGATTTCCCCGCTGGCGCGCATCGGCTCGAGCACCCCCGCGACCCGCTCGCGCAGGTCCAGCAACCGGTCGAAATCCTGCGCCGACAGGGCGGCGTCGGCCGGCATCGGTGCCAGGCCTTCGTACCAAGTGGCGAACAGCACGTTTTCCGCACGCGGGCCGGTGTCGGTCTGCGCCGGCATGTGCTGCCACATTTCTTCGGCGGTGAAGGCCAGGATCGGCGCGATCCAGCGCACGAAGGCCTCGGTAATCCGGTACATGGCGCTCTGCGCGCTGCGCCGACCGCGCGAGTCTTCGCCCATGGTGTACAGGCGGTCCTTGGTCACGTCCAGGTACAGCGAGCCCAGGTCCACGCTGCAGAAGTTCGACAGCGTCTGCACGATTTCGGGGAAGTCGTAGCGCGCGTAGGCGGCGGTGATCTTCTCCTGCAGCAGGTGGGCGCGGTGCACGATCCAGCGGTCCAGCGCGACCATGTCGTCCAGCGGGCGCAGGTGGGCGGTGGGGTCGAAGCCGTTGAGGTTGCCCAGCAGGAAGCGCGCGGTGTTGCGGATCCGGCGATAGGCATCGGAACCGCGCTTGAGGATCTCGTCGGACACCGACATCTCGTGGCGGTAGTCGGCCGCGGCGATCCACAGGCGCAGCACATCCGCGCCCATCGCATCCATCACTTTCTGCGGGGCGATCACGTTGCCCAGCGACTTGGACATCTTGCGCCCGGCTGCGTCCACCGTGAAACCGTGGGTGAGCACCTGGCGGTACGGCGCCACCCCGTCCATGGCCACGCCGCTGAGCAGCGAGGACTGGAACCAGCCGCGGTGCTGGTCGGAGCCTTCCAGGTACAGGTCCGCCGGCTTGCGCAGGCCGTCTTCCGGACGCTGGGCCAGCACGCAGGCATGGCTGACGCCGGAATCGAACCACACGTCGAGGATGTCGGTGACCTTCTCGTAGCGGGCGCCCTCCTCCGCGCCCAGCAGTTCAACCGGATCCAGCGCGTACCAGGCGTCCACGCCCTCGCGCTCGACCCGTTCGGCCACCTTGCGCATCAGCTCGGCCGAATCCGGATGCGGCTCGCTGGTGTCGCGGTCCACGAACAGGGCAATCGGCACGCCCCAGTAGCGCTGGCGCGAGATGGTCCAGTCCGGGCGATCGCCCACCATGCCGGCGATGCGCGCGCGGCCCCAGTCGGGGACCCACTGCACGTTCTCGATTGCGGCCAGCGCGTCGCGGCGCAGATGGGCGTGGTCCATGGAAATGAACCACTGCGGGGTGGCCCGGAACGCCACCGGCGTCTTGTGCCGCCAGCAGTGCGGGTAGCTGTGCTTGAGGTCCTGGTGGACCAGCAGGCTGCCGCCCTCGCGCAGGGCCTCGACAATCAGCGGGTTGGCCTTCCAGATGTGCAGGCCGGCGATAACCGTGTCGGCAACAGGCGCGGTCGCGTCCAGGTACACGCCGCGGGCGTCCACCGGGTTGAGTTCGGCAGCAGCGTAGCGGCCGTTGATGCCGTACTGCTGGCCCACCGCGAAGTCTTCCTGGCCGTGGCCGGGGGCGGTGTGCACGGCGCCGGTACCATCCTCGGCCGAGACGTGATCGCCCAGGATCAGCGGAATATCGCGCTGCGCATAGAACGGATGCTGCAGCAGCATGTTTTCCAGCGCCTGGCCCTTGGCATGGCCAAGCACCTGCAGCGTTTCCACGCCATAGCGCTTCAGCGCGCCCTCGGCCAGCGCTTCCGCCAGTACCAGCAGCTGCGGCTGGCCGTCACGCGCCGGGCCTTCCACCAGCACATAGTCCAGCTCCGCACCCAGGGAGACCGCCAGCGAGGCCGGCAGGGTCCAGGGCGTGGTGGTCCAGATCGGCACGGCCACCCGGGTGTCCGCAGCGATGACGGCGCCAAAGGCCGCGGCCATGGCCTGGGGGTCCTGGGCCAGGTAGGCCACGTCGATCGCCGGCGAAGTGCGGTCGGCGTATTCGATTTCCGCCTCGGCCAGCGCCGACTGGCAATCGAAGCACCAGTGCACCGGCTTGAAGCCGCGCACCACGTGGCCGCGCTCATGGATCCGCGCCAGCGCGCGCAGCATGTCCGCCTCGTAGCGGAAATCCATGCTGCGGTAGGGGTTGTCCCAGTCGCCGATCACGCCCAGGCGCTTGAAGTCCTGACGCTGCAGTTCGATCTGCTCGCCGGCGTATTCGCGGCACTTCTGGCGGAAGGCGGCGGCGTCGAGCTTCTGCCCAACCTTGCCGAACTTCTTTTCCACCGCGTGCTCGATCGGCAGGCCGTGGCAGTCCCAGCCGGGCACGTACGGCGCGTCGAAGCCGGACAGCAGCTTCGACTTCACGATCATGTCCTTGAGCACCTTGTTGACCGCGTGGCCAATATGGATCACGCCGTTGGCATACGGCGGGCCGTCGTGCAGGACCCACGTGGGCCGGCCCTTGGCGTGACTGCGGATCTGGCCGTACAGACCCTCTTCTTCCCAGCGCGCCAGGGTCTGCGGCTCGCGCCTGGGCAGGTCCCCGCGCATCGGGAATTCCGTGGCCGGGAGCAGGATGGTGGACTTGTAGCGATTGGGATCGGGACTCACGCGCAGGCCTGTCGGGAAGGTGTGGATTGCAGGATCTGGCGCGCCTGGACGGCGTCGCGATCCATCTGCGCGACCAGGGTCGGCAGGTCGGGGTATGTTTCCTCGTCGCGCAGCCTGGCGACGAATTCAACTTCAATGCGACGACCGTACAGGTCGCCTTCGAAATCAAAAAGATGGGCTTCCAGCAGCGGCTCCACACCGCCCACGGTGGGCCGGGTACCGAAGCTGGAGACCGCAGGCCAGCAGCGGCCGTCATCCGTCGCCCCGTGGACCCGGGTGGCATAGATGCCGCCCAGCGCCGGCACCTTGCCGCCGAAACGCAGGTTGGCGGTGGGAAAGCCCAGCGTGCGCCCCAGCTGGCGCCCGCGCACCACCCGCCCGGAAATGGCATAGGGCCGGCCGAGCATGCGCGATGTCGTATCAAAATCACCCGCCGCCAGGCAGGCGCGGATGCGGGTGCTGGAAATCCGCTCGCCATCCAGCAGTACCGGCGCGATTTCACCGGCCTGGAAACCGTGTTCGGCACCTTCGCGACGCAGTGAATCCAGATCGCCGCTGCGGCGGTGGCCAAAGCGGAAGTCCGGCCCCACCCACACTTCGGATACGCGCAGCCGCTCAACCAGCACGCGGCGCACGAAATCCGCCGCGGACATGGCCGTGAACGGCGCGTTGAAGCGCAGCAGTCCCACCAGGTCCACGCCAAGGTCGTCGAGCCCTTCCACCTTGGCGCGCGGCAGCATCACCCGCGCGGGCGGCTCGGCCGGGGCGAAGTACTCACGCGGCAGCGGCTCAAAGCCCAGCGCCACCGCCGGCACCCCGAGCACGCGCGCACGCGCCACCGCATGGCCCACCAGCGCACGATGGCCAAGATGCAGCCCGTCGAAAGCACCAATGCAGACCACGCTGCCGTGCGGGCACAGGAGCCCGCCGTCGACGTCGCGAAAGAGCCTGATCATATGAACCGCCCAGTATACCGGTGCACCCGCTACAACCGCAGATGCCGGGGCCGCAGGCCGCAGGCGAACATCGCCACCCCATAGGTGACCCCGCCGGCCGCCACGATCAGCAGCAGCCAGCCCACCCGCAGCTGCCACGCATCCATCGCCACCCACTCGCCCACCCAGCCGCGCAGCGCCAGCACCGCTGCCGCCATGGCAATGCACGCCAGCAGCAGCCGCAGTGCGAACGCACCCCAGCCCGGCAGCGGCCGGTACAGTCCCGCCCGGCGCAGGTAGCGCCACAGCAGCAGCGCGTTGATGATTCCCGCCAATCCCGTGGCCAGCGCGATTCCACCGTGCGCCCCCTGCACGCCGTTCAGCCACAGCGGCGTGGTGATGACCACCGTCAAGCCGACGTTGGCAACCACCGTCCAGATGGCCGCGCGCATCGGCGTCCTGGTGTCCTGGCGCGAGAAGAACGCCGGCGCGAGCACCTTGCTGAGCATGAATGCCGGCACGCCCAGGCTCATCGCCGACAGGCTGATCGCAGCCATCCGCGCATCGAACGGGCTGAACTGACCGTAGTTGTAGACCGTGGCCACGATGGGCTCGGCCAACAGCAGCAGTCCCAGCCCCGCCGGCACACCGGCCAGCAGCGCCATCCGCAGCCCCCAGTCCAGCGACTGGTTGTAGCCCTCCGGATCTCCCGCCGCATGGCGTCGCGACAGGTGCGGCAGGATCACCGTGCCCAGCGCGACTCCAAACAGACCCAGCGGAAATTCCACCAGCCGGTCGGAGTAGTACAGCCACTCCACGCTGCCGGCAGCCAGCAGCGAGGCGAAGGCGGTGCCCACGATCAGGTTCACCTGGGCCACCGAGGAGGAGAACAGCGTCGGCAGCATCAGCCGCCCCACCTTGCGCACCTCGGGATGGCGGAAACCCATCCGCAGCCGCGGTCGCAGTCCCAACCGCCCCAGCGCCGGCCACAGCAGGGCCAGCTGCAGGAAACCCGCGATCAGCACGCCCCAGGCCAGCCCCTGCGGCGGCACGTTGAACCTGGGCGCCAGCCACAGCATCGCGGCGATCATGGTCAGGTTGTGCAGTACCGGAGTGAACGCCGGCAGCGCGAAACGGCCAAACGTGTTCAGCACCGACGCCGCCAGCGACATCATCGAGATGAACAGCAGGTACGGGAACGTGATGCGCAGCATCTGCCCGGTCTGGTGCAACAGCTCCGGATCGTCCAGCCAGCCCGGCGCAAACAGCCGCGCCAGCCACGGGGCCAGCATCACCCCGATTCCGCAGACCACCAGCACCACGGCACACAGGGCACCCGCCATGTGGTCGATGAAATCCTTCAGCGCCGCACGGTCACCCTTCTCACGGATCTCGTTGAGCACCGGCACGAAGGCCATCGCCATCGACCCTTCCGCGAAAATCCGGCGCAGGAAGTTGGGAATCCGGTAGGCCACGATGAATGCGCCAATCGCGCCACCGGTGCCGAACAGGGTGGCCTGGAGCATGTCGCGGGCGAAGCCGGCAATCCGCGACAGCAGGGTCATCGCGCTGAACACCGCGGTCGAGCGCAACAGGCCCGCGCCCCTGGATTTACCTGCCGGCGCGGCCGGCGCCGGGTCGGGCGCGCTCATGCCAGCACCCCGCCTAAACGGGCGGTGTTGACCCAAGCCACTGAATCCCCCATAATTTCCTGCTCGCTTGTCTTTTCAATCGGGTCGTCAATCACGGCCCCGCCTTCGGGCTGCGTCATTGGACGCGCCTGACCACCCAAAGTTTTCAGGATTCCACCGTGGCCAACATCAAATCTTCCAAGAAGCGCGCCAAGCAGGCCGTCGGGCGCAATCAGCGCAACAGCAGCCAGCGCTCGCAGCTCCGCACCGCCGTGAAGAAGGTCATCAAGGCGCTTGACGCCAATGACGCCGCGGCCGCACAGGACGCCTTCAAGTCCGCCCAGCCGCTGCTTGACCGCTTCGGCGCCCGCGGCCTGATTCACCGTAACAAGGCGGCCCGTCACAAGAGCCGTCTGAGTGCCCGCATCAAGGCGCTGCAGAGCGCTGCTTGAGGCAACGCGCACCGCATGACTGAAAAGCCCGGCTCCGGCCGGGCTTTTTCGTGCGTGCCCTTCTTGAGTACGACACTCCTGGTTGCGAGGCGCCTGATTGCGAGACGCCCGGCCGCCATGGGCGGCAGGCATCTCAGTCGGCATCCTGCTGCGCATCGATCCGCGCCTGCTCATCCAGCCGGTCCAACTCGGTCTGGACCTTGAGCATCACCTCGCGGGTGCCCTCGTGCGCCAGCCCGGACACCAGGAACCACGGCTGATCCCAGCCGAGCTCGGAAATCATGCGGGCCGCTTCTGCCTGGGCGTCGGCCGGATCCATCAGATCGGCCTTGTTGATCAGCAGCCAGCGCGGCTTGTCCAGCAGTCCGGCGTCGAACTTCTCCAGCTCGTGCTCGATCGCCCGCACCTGATCGACCGGATCGCCACCGTCCAGCGGCTGGATCTCTACCAGGTGCAGCAGCAGCCTGGTGCGCTGGATATGGCGCAGGAACAGCGCCCCCAGTCCGGCACCATCGGCGGCGCCCTCGATCAGTCCCGGAATATCCGCCACCACGAAGCTGCGGTGCGGCTCAACGCTGACCACGCCCAGGTTTGGATACAGGGTGGTGAACGGGTAGTCCGCCACCTTGGGCGTGGCTGCGGAAACGGCGCGGACCAGAGTGCTCTTGCCCGCATTGGGGAAGCCCAGCAGGCCGACATCGGCCAGCAGCTTCAACTCCAGCTTCAGCACCCGCTCCTCGCCCGGCTCACCCAGCGTGGACTGGCGCGGCGCACGGTTGATAGAAGTTTTGAAATGGATGTTGCCCAGCCCGCCCTTGCCGCCGCGGGCCACCAGCAGGCGCTCCTGATCGGCGGTCATATCACCGATCACTTCGTCGGTATCCACGTTGGTGACCACGGTGCCCACCGGCACGGTGATGACGAGATCCTCGCCCCCCTTCCCGTACTTCTGCTGACCCATGCCGCCTTCGCCCTTGCGCGCCTGGAAGCGGGTCTGGTGACGGAAGTCGACCAGGGTGTTGAGGCTTTCATCAGCGACCAGCCACACGCTGCCGCCGTTGCCGCCGTCACCACCATCAGGCCCACCCTTGGGAATGAATTTCTCGCGCCGGAAGCTCACGCAGCCGTTGCCGCCCTTGCCGGCCAACACGGTGATTTCAACTTCGTCGACGAGTTTCATTGGATGGATTCGTGGTTATGGGTGCGGGAAAACTGAGCCTGGCGTGCCTGGACAAGTTTAACTGTTTGCCGCCGGGGAAAAGAAAAGCCCCGCAAGGTGCGGGGCTTTCGCTTGCACGATTGACGCAGCGCCTCAGGCGTCTGCGACCACGCTCACCGTGCGGCGCTTGTTGGCGCCCTTGGTCGTGAACTCCACCTTGCCGTCTACCAGCGCAAACAGGGTGTGGTCACGGCCGAGGCCAACGCCGCTGCCCGGATGGAACTTCGTGCCGCGCTGGCGGACGATGATGTTGCCGGCCTCGATGGCCTGGCCGCCATACATCTTCACGCCGAGGAACTTCGGATTCGAGTCGCGGCCGTTGCGCGAGGAACCTACGCCTTTTTTCTGTGCCATGGCTGCTTCTCCTTACTTGCTGTCGCCACCGGCAATGCCGGTGATCTCGATTTCGGTGTAGTACTGGCGATGCCCCTTGCGCTTCATGCTGTGCTTGCGGCGGCGGAACTTGATGATCCGGACCTTGTCGCCGCGACCGTGGGACACAACCTTTGCGGTGACGGTTGCGCCGTTCAGCGCATCGCCAACCTTGATGCCATCGCTGTCGCCCAGCATCAGGACGTTGTCGAAGGTGATCTCGTTGCCCTCTTCGACTTCCAGCTTTTCAACGCGGAGCGTTTCGCCCTGCGCCACGCGGTACTGCTTACCGCCGGTGACCATGACTGCGTACATGTGGAGCCTCTCGTAGATGTTCGATTCTGTAGTTATTATTTGATCTGCCGGCCTCTTTCTGACAGACAGGAGCGGAATTGTAGGGGATCCGGTGATTTCGGGTCAACTGGCCGCAACCACGCCGCAGTCCGTGGGACAGCCCCGCGTCAGGCTTGCACAGGGGTGGGCATTCCGCCGTTTGCCCCCATATCCATGGCTCGGTAGGCTGATTGATTGCCTGATCGCCCCTCCCCCACCCGCCCGGCCCACCTGCCGGGACAACTCCGGATCTTCCCGATGGCGTTGGACTACATCCGCATCCGCGGTGCCCGTACCCACAATCTCAAGAACATCGACATCGAGCTGCCGCGCGACAAGCTGATCGTGATCACCGGCCTGTCCGGTTCAGGCAAGTCGTCGCTGGCGTTCGACACAATTTACGCCGAAGGCCAGCGCCGGTACGTCGAGTCGTTATCCGCCTATGCCCGGCAGTTCCTGAGCGTGATGGAAAAGCCGGACATCGATCATATCGAAGGCCTGAGCCCGGCGATCTCGATCGAGCAGAAATCGACCTCGCACAATCCGCGCTCCACCGTCGGCACGATCACCGAAATCTACGACTACCTGCGCCTGCTGTACGCGCGGGTGGGCCTGCCGCGCTGCCCGGACCACCACTATCCGCTGGAAGCGCAGACCGTCAGCCAGATGGTTGACCAGGTGATGGCGCTGGGCCAGACCGCGGAAGGCGCTGAACGGCGCTGGATGCTGCTCGCCCCGGTGGTACGCGGGCGCAAGGGCGAACACGCCCAGGTGTTTGAACAGCTTCGTGCCCAGGGTTACGTGCGCGTGCGGGTGGACGGCGTGGTGTACGAGATCGATGCGGTGCCCACGCTGGCACTGCGCCAGAAGCACACCATCGAGGCGGTGATCGACCGGTTCCGCGTACGCGAGGACATCCAGCAGCGCCTGGCCGAATCGTTCGAAACCGCGCTCAAGCTCGGCGACGGCATGGCCGAGGTGCGCCCGCTGGATGACGACGGCGCCGAACCCCTGCTGTTTTCATCGCGCTACAGCTGCCCTGTGTGCGATTACGCCCTGCCGGAGCTGGAACCCCGGCTGTTTTCGTTCAACTCGCCCGTGGGCGCCTGCCCCGGCTGCGATGGCCTGGGCATGAGCGAATTCTTCGACCCGGACCGCGTGGTGGTGCATCCGGAGCTGGGCCTGGCAGCCGGTGCGGTGCGCGGCTGGGACCGGCGCAACCACTATTACTTCCAGCTCATCGCCTCGCTGGCCAAGCACTACGGTTTCAGCGTGGACACGCCGTGGAACGAGCTCACCGAAGAAGCGCGGCAGGCGGTGCTGCACGGCAGCGGTGAAGAGAAGATCAGCTTCACCTACATCACCGAAGGCGGCAGCCGCAGCCAGCGCAGCCACCGTTTCGAAGGAATCCTGCCGAACCTGGAGCGCCGTTACCGCGAAACCGAATCGGCGGCGGTGCGGGAAGAGCTGGCCAAATACATCAGCGAGCGCGCCTGTCCCGAGTGCGAAGGCGCGCGCCTGAACCGCTCGGCCCGCAACGTACTGGTGGCCGAGCGCCCGCTGTCGGACCTGGTGGTGCTGCCGATCGGCGATGCGCTGGCGTTCTTCAGCACGCTGAGCCTGCCCGGCTGGCGCGGCGAAGTGGCCGACAAGATCCTCAAGGAAATCCGCGAGCGGCTGAACTTCCTGGTCGACGTAGGCCTGGATTACCTGAGTCTGGAGCGCAAGGCGGACACCCTGTCCGGCGGCGAGGCCCAGCGGATTCGCCTGGCCTCGCAGATCGGCGCCGGCCTGGTAGGGGTGATGTACGTGCTCGACGAGCCTTCCATCGGCCTGCACCAGCGCGACAACGCGCGCCTGCTCGACACCCTGGTGCGCCTGCGCGACCTGGGCAACACGGTAATCGTGGTGGAGCACGATGAGGACGCCATCCGCCAGGCCGACCACATCGTCGATATCGGTCCCGGCGCCGGCGTGCACGGCGGCGAGGTGGTGGCCCAGGGAAGCTTCGAGGACATCCTGGCCGAGCCGCGTTCGCTGACCGGGCAATACCTCTCCGGCGCGCGCAGCATCCGGATCCCCGAGCGCCGTCACAAGGCGAACCCGAAGATGCAGCTGCACCTGCGCGGTGCCACCGGCAACAACCTCAAAGGCGTGGACCTGAGCATCGCTTCGGGGCTGTTCACCGCCATCACCGGCGTGTCGGGATCGGGCAAATCGACCCTGATCAACGACACCCTGTACAAACTGGCCGCCAACGAAATCAACGGCGCATCGCACAAGCCGTCGCCCTACCGGGAAGTCGAGAACCTGGACCTGTTCGACAAGGTCGTGGACATCGACCAGTCGCCGATCGGGCGCACCCCGCGCTCCAACCCGGCCACCTATACCGGCCTGTTCACCCCGCTGCGCGAGCTGTTTGCCCAGGTGCCGGAGTCGCGCGCGCGCGGCTATTCGCCCGGGCGGTTCTCGTTCAACGTGCGCGGCGGGCGCTGCGAGGCCTGCCAGGGCGATGGTTTGATCAAGGTGGAGATGCACTTCCTGCCCGACGTCTACGTGCCCTGCGACGTGTGCGAAGGCAAGCGCTACAACCGCGAGACGCTGGACATCCTCTACAAGGGCCACAGCATCCACGACGTGCTGGAGCTGACCATCGAGGCTGCGCTGGAACTGTTCACTCCGGTGCCCACGATCGCCCGCAGGCTGGAAACCCTGATGGACGTCGGCCTGGGCTATATCCGCCTGGGCCAGCCGGCGACCACGCTGTCCGGCGGCGAGGCGCAGCGTGTGAAGCTGTCCAAGGAGCTCTCGCGCCGTGATACCGGCCGCACCCTGTATATCCTCGATGAGCCCACCACCGGTCTGCACTTCCACGACATCGAGCACCTGCTGGCGGTGCTGCACAAGCTCCGCGACGACGGCAACACGGTGGTGGTGATCGAACACAACCTTGACGTGATCAAGACCGCTGACCGGGTGATCGACCTGGGTCCGCAGGGCGGACACCGCGGCGGAATGATCATCGCCCAGGGCACGCCGGAAGAAGTGGCCGTGGTGCCGGAGTCTTACACCGGCCACTTCCTGGCCAGGATGCTGGGCGACGCGACACCGGGCACCACGCCCGCCGCCCAGCCCGATCCCGCCCGCTTTGCCAGGCCGGTGAGCAAGAAAAGCGCCGCCCGCAAAAAAAGCGCGACCAGCAAGCGCGCCAGCAGCTGAGGACCCACATGAGCAACGTTTCCCAGGACCCTTCACAAGCCCCACTGTTCCAGATGCCGCTGAGCGTGCGCTGGCGCGACCTGGACGCTTTCAACCACGTCAACAACTCCAACTTCCTCACCTATCTGGAAGAGGCCCGGATCCGCTGGTTCGAGTCCCTGGATGAGGAGTGGGTCACCGAGGCCACCGCACCGCTGCTGGCCGCCGTGCAGATCAACTACCGCATGCCGATCCCGTACCCGTCCGAGCCGCTGGTGCAGCTGTACTGCGAGCGCCTGGGCAACAGCAGCGTCACCATCAGCCACCGCATTGTCAGCCCGGACGGCGCCACCCTGTATGCCGACGGCCACGTGGTGATGGTGTGGGTGGAACGCGCCTCGGGCCGCCCCACCCCGCTTCCCGACGCGGTGCGCCGCGCTGCCGCAGGGCCCGGCCCTGCCCACAACGAGGCATCCGCATGAGCGATCTGGTCCAGACCATCCACCACGGCCGCGTCCACGAGCTGCGGCTGGCCCGGCCGCCGGTCAACGCCATCAATCCGGCGCTGTGCCGGGCCCTGCGCGAGGCCATGGATAAGGCGATCGACAACGGCGCCGAAGGCCTGGTGCTCTCGGGCGGCCCGAAGGTCTTTTCCGCCGGTCTGGACGTACCGCTGCTGCTGTCGATCCAGGAAGACGGCGCCGCGCTGCATGACGCGTGGAATGATTTCTTTGACGCCGCTCGTGCGCTGGCCTCGTGCCCGGTACCAGTTGCGGCAGCTATCGCGGGCCATGCCCCGGCCGGCGGCTGCGTGCTGGCGCTGTGCTGCGACTGGCGGGTGATGGCCGAAGGCCCGTTCGCCATCGGTCTGAATGAAACCCAGGTGGGGATCGCCATTCCGCCGGGGATCATGCGCCTGATGCAGCGCACCGTAGGCATGCGCCAGGCAGAAGCCCTGCTGCTGGCAGGCGCGATGGTGCAGTCCACCCGGGCGCTTCAGATCGGCCTGGTCGATGAGCTGGCCGAAGTGGACAGCGTGGTGGCCCGCGCCGTCGAACGCATCGAGGGACTGCTCAGCCTGCCGCGGCAACCGATGCTGGCCACCCGCAAGCTGCTGCGGGCCGACCTGGTCGAAGCGGTGTCGCCGCAAAGCATGCAGCTGGAACAGTGCCTGCAATCCTGGCGCTCAGCCGACACCCAGCAGGCGCTGCGGGCAATGGTGGCGCGGATCGGAAAAGGCTGAGCCCGGTCCCGCCGAGCCTGTTGCAAGCGGGCCTGACATGGACCAATTACGGGCCGACGGCCACCGGGCGGGCACCGTCTTCGCTCCACCCGCTCCACGATCCGGTGTACAGCCGTGCACCGGGCAGGTCCGCATGGGCCATGGCCAGCAGGTGGTGGCAGGCGCTGACCCCGGAACCGCACATCACCGCCACCTGTTCCGCCTCGCGCCCGTCCATGAGCGCCAGGAAGTCCGCGCGCAGCTGCGCAGGCTCGCGCAGGCGTCCGTCAGCCCCCATGTTTTCATTGAACGGCCGGCTGGTGGCCCCGGGCACGTGTCCGGCTACCGGATCCATGGGCTCGACTTCACCGCGGAAGCGTTCGCCAGCGCGCGCATCCAGCAGCAACCCGCCTTCCTGCAGATGCGACTGGACCATGCCTGCATCCAGCAGCAGCGACGCATCGAACCCCGCCACATAGCGCGCCGGCGCAGGTACGCGCACCGCAGTCTCCACCGGCAGGCCCAATCCGTGCCAGCGCGTCCAGCCGCCATCCAGCACCGCCACCCGCGTATGACCCAGCGCGCGCAGCAGGAACCACAGCCGCGCCGCGAACGCCCCGTCGCCGCCGTCGTAGGCCACCACCTGGTGATGGGGAGTGATGCCCCAGGCGCCCAGACGGTTACACAGCTGCGCGGCAGCCGGCCACGGATGCCTGCCCGCACCGGTCCCGGGGGCCAGCGGGCCGGACAGGTCGCGATCCATATGGGCATGGACAGCGCCGGGCACGTGGCCCCGGGCAAATTCCGTGACGCCCAGCTCCGGATCGGCCAACGAGTGCCGGCAATCGACGACTATCAGGTCCTCATCGCCCAGCGCGGCGGCGAGGGCTTCGACCTGTATGAGGGTGGTGCATTGCAGATTCATGCGTCTTCTTCCTTCGCCACGCGCGCCAACCGCTCGCGCAGGTTGTAGAGGATAGACGCGGTCACCCCCCAGATGCGGTGTGGGGCATGGCCCACCCCGTGGCGGAACTCCAGCAGCGGGCGCCGGCGCCCGGCATATTCGATCTCGATCCGGCGCAGATTGCCCGGAGCAAGCAGGAAACCGAGTTCAACCTCGAACACTTCGGCCACCTCGCCCGGATCCGGCACCGGCACAAACGCGGCATCGATGGTGGCCACGGCAGGCATCACCCGGTAGCCGCTGATGGTGACGACCGGATCCAGCCAGCCCAGCGGTTGCGCCTGACCGGGGTCCAGGCCGATTTCCTCGCGCGCTTCACGCAGCGCGGCAGCCAGTGCATTTTGATCCACCGGCTCAATGCCGCCACCGGGGAAACTGACCTGGCCGGGGTGGTGCCGGAGCATTTCGGTACGCCGGGTCAGCAGCACCCGGGGACCCTCCGCACGCAGCACCAGCCCCACCAGTACCGCCGCCTCGCGGTGCACGTGGCCAGCGGGCAGCAGGTCCGCCACTTCGTCGCTGTTCCAGGCTTCGCTGGCGGGGGGCGACTGCAGCGGGTGCAGCGCCCGGGCCAGGACTGGCAGCGACGGATACGGGGTCACGTTCGCTGTGCTTCCCTTTCCGGGAGCACGGTTTCCATCAGATAAAGGCGCTCGTCATCACCCAGCTGGCTCCACAGGGCGATTTCACCGGCCGTGCGATGACAGCCCAGGCAGCTCCCCTCTTCATCAAGCGTGCAGACGCCGATGCAGGGGCTGAGGACAGCGCGGAAAGGGACATTCATGATGCTTGCACGACACCGGCGGAGCGCAAGCTCCACATTGAAAAAAAGCCGTGCCGGATTGCGCCGGCACGGCTGATTGCCTATCGCGCCGCATCCATCCACGCCAATCAGGCGCGGACGGCGGCGGCCGCAGCTTGGATCAGTTGATGCTGACCAGCTGTACTTCGAACACCACGGCCTGGTTCGGGCCGATCGGGGACTGCGGGGTGTCGCCGTAAGCCAGGCTCGAGGGCATCACCACTTCCCAGCGCGCGCCCGCCTGCATCAGGCCAACCGCTTCACGCAGACCGGCCAGGGGGATTTCGCTCACCCGGGTGTTGATCGGCCCACTCTCGCCATCCGGCCGCGGAGCGGTGGTGTCGATGAAGGTCTGGCCTTCCGGCAGGCTGGCCTTGTAGTGCACCTGCACCTGGCTGTCGGCCGACGGCGTGGCGCCGCTGCCGTTCTCGATCACCCGGTACTGCAGGCCGCTGGGCAGCGCCTGCACGCCGGACTGGCTGCGGTGCTGGGCCAGGAAGGCATCGCTCTTCGTCTTGTTCTCGGCCGAAGCCTGGTTGAAGGCCTCCTGGGCACGCGTCATCTGCCGCTGCTGCATGTTCTCGACGGCGGTACGCAGCTGCTCCACGGAAACCGTGGGATCGCGGCGTGCGTAGCCATCGCGCAGCGCCTGGATGACGGTGTCGACATCGATCTGCTCGCCGCTCTCAACCAGGTTCCGTCCAAGGTCGTAACCCAGCGCGTAGCTGAGCTGGCCCTGTTCGGTAGAGGTGTTCTGTGCCGCGGCAGTGCCAGCGGCAAAAGTCAGGGCCGCAACGGTGACGGCCAGAAAGCGCAACTTCATGCAGTGGTTCTCCAGAGTTTCCGGTGTTTCATGGGTGGGATCCAACCCGCGCCGGCGGCGGACCACCTGCGGTCGAACGCGTTAGGATAACGGCCCCGGGACTTAACTGTCACTGAGGGACAGCCACTGGGACTGGCCGAAAGCCGTGAAGTTCCCTGTCTTCGGCCTTGTTTAACAATTTTCGAACCAGAGTACTCATGAGCCATTCACCATTGCAGATCGAAGACCACGACGGCATCCGCGTGGTCACCGTCAACCGTCCCGACCGACTCAACGCGCTGAACGCGGCCACTCTGGACGCACTCCACGACGCGTTCGAGGACATTGCCAATGATCCCGCCGTGCGCGTTGCGGTGCTGACCGGCGCGGGCCCCAAGGCGTTCGTCGCCGGTGCCGATATTGCCGAAATGTCGGAATTCACCCCGATCCAGGCACGGGATTTCTCCCAGCGCGGCCAGCGCACCATGCGCCGGATCGAAACCCTCCCCAAGCCTGTGATCGCGATGATCAACGGCTTCGCCCTGGGCGGCGGCCTGGAGCTGGCCATGGCCTGCCATCTGCGGGTGGCCGCCGATACGGCAAAGATGGGCCAGCCGGAGATCAATCTCGGACTGGTACCGGGATTTGGCGGCACCCAGCGCCTGCTGCGCCTGGCCGGACGGGCCGCCACGCTGGAGCTGTGCCTGGTCGGCGCCCCGGTGGATGCAGCGCGCGCGATGCAGCTGGGCGTGGTCAACCGCGTGCTGCCTGCCGCGGAGCTGGAAGACGGCACCATGGCCATGGCCCGCCAGCTGGCCAAGGCGGCACCACTGGCCCTGCGCGGCATCCTCGATTGCGTGAATACCGGTGCGGAATGCGGGATCACCGAAGGGCTGGAATTTGAAACCGCCCAGTTCGGCCTGGTGTTCTCCACCGACGACATGCGCGAAGGCACTGGCGCATTCCTGGCCAAGCGCAAGCCGGAATTCAGCGGCAAGTGAGCAGCCAGGCCCAGGCCCGGCGACTGCTGGACCTGCTTGACCACGACCAGCTGGATGCGGCCATTGATGCCGGCCTGGCCGAGTTCGACCCTGCGGAGGGCCCACTGCCGGTCGGGGACCGCGAACGGCTGCAGGCGGCACGCGAAGGGCTGCTGCAGGCCTGGGCCGCGCGCAAGCGCCACCAGGCCCGCAACGCAAGGCTGGCCCGGCGGGCCGAAACCCTGCGTCGGCGCCGCGAAGCTGCGGCCCCGGCGCCCGACGGGCCCGGCCTGCCGGCGGCGGCGGCCGCCGCGCTGGAACGGGCACGCCAGCGTGCGCGGGGCGCCAGCAAGTGAGCACCACGCAGGATCCGCCGCGTCGACGCCGCGGCCGGCAGATGACCCGCATCGAAATCGGGGAGATGTTCTCCCGACTGCGTGAGCTCAATCCAAATCCCGAGACCGAGCTGGAATATTCCACGCCGTTCGAGCTGCTGATCGCGGTGCTGCTGTCCGCCCAGGCCACCGACGTGGGCGTCAACAAGGCCACCCGGCGCCTGTACCCGGTCGCCAACACGGCCCAGGCCATCCTGGATCTGGGTGAGGAAGAGGTGCGGCGCTACATCTCCACCATCGGTCTGTTCAACACCAAGGCCAAAAACGTGATGGCCACGTGCCGGATCCTGGTCGATCAGCACGGCGGCGAGGTGCCACGCGACCGCGACGCACTGGAAGCCCTGCCCGGTGTGGGTCGCAAGACCGCCAACGTGGTGCTCAACACCGCCTTCGGTGAGCCCACCATGGCAGTGGACACGCACATCTTCCGGGTCTCCAACCGCACCGGCCTGGCGCCCGGCAAGGACGTGCGTGCGGTCGAAGATGCGCTGCTGAAGCGAGTGCCGGCCGAATACCTGCTGGACGCGCACCACTGGCTGATCCTGCACGGCCGCTACGTGTGCAAGGCCCGCAAACCCGAGTGCCCGGCCTGCGTCATCCGCGACCTGTGCCGCTATCCGGACAAGACCCCCGGTGACGCTGACTGACACCGGAACGCTGCGGTCAACGCATCGACCCACAACACAGCGTCCGATGGATATGACGGGCTTTTGTCACAAAAGCGTCAGGCCGGCTTAATACAATGGTGATCTTTCCAAGCTAGGCCCTCCCCATGCCCCTCCCCCGCCCCCTGTTTGCGTTCATCAGCCTTGCGTTGCTGGTTTCCGCCGCCCCCCGCGCAGAAGCGGTCGACCTCGGCACCGTCGGCCCGTTCGAACTCGCGTTTGAAGGCATGCTGCAGGTAGACGGCTACCGCTACCGCGGAGACTGGAGCAGTGACAGCGACGACACCGATTTCCGCCGCGCCGAACTGGTGCTCAAGGGCCAGGGGCCGGGCGGGTTCGATTGGACCGTTGGTTATGACGCCCACGGGGACAATTGGCTCGACGTGAACGGCCGGCTCCGCTTTGCCGAAAACAGCCAATACGTGCGCGCGGGCCAGTTCAAGCAGCCGGTGGGCCTGGAGGAGCTGAGTTCCGCCAGCACCAACGACTTCATTTCCAAGGCCGCCGCCACCAATGTGTTCGCCGTCTCCCGGCGGCTGGGTGTGGGCTGGGGCCTGGACCGTGGCAACTGGAGCGTTGCCGGCAGCTGGTTTGATCGTGAAATGAGCCGTGGCGGGACGACAGGCCCAGGCCTGGCCGCCCGCGGCACCTGGGCACCTCTGCTTGGCGATGGCGAGGCCCTGCACCTGGGTCTGTCAGCAGCCCGGTTCGATGCACCGGACAGCGGAAGCAGGCTGCGGGCGCGGCCCCAGGCTGATCTGGCTGACCAGCGGCTGATTGATACCGGCCTGATGGGGGATGCCCAGCGGCAGCTGACGGTTGGCGCCGAAGCCGCGTGGTTCCGCGGCCCTGTGAAATTGCAGGCGGAGTGGTTCGAATCGCGCGTGGAACGTGCCATCGAACCCGATTTCGACGCCAGCGGCGGCTACGTCTCGGCGCTGTGGAATGTGTCCGGCGAGGGTTGGACCTATCGCGACGGCGTCATCCGCACCCCGACCGACGGCGATGGCAACGCCGGCCTGTGGCAGCTGGGGCTGCGCTGGGACCGCGTTGATCTGGACGACTATCGCGTCCTGTCCGGATCGACCGGAGTCGACGGAATCGCGGGCGGCAGCATGGACGCCCTGACCGTCGGCGTGAACTGGTACTGGAGCGAACGACTGAAGGTCGCGTTCAACTATGTGTTGGCCGATACCAGCCGCCGTGACGCGGCAACCGGAAGCATCCTTGACGTGGAGCCGGAGATTGCCAGCGCACGGGTGCAGCTGAACTGGTAGTCCCCGTACCGGGCAACGCCATCAATCAGGAACCGGCGTCATCTGGCGGTCACCTGACTGCAATACAGGCGACACCGCGCACGGACACTCTGGGCATAACTGGAGAGTCCGATGCACTACGCGATCGTTACCGAAACCTGGCCTCCCGAAATCAACGGGGTGGCCCTGACCGTTCGCGGCCTGCAGCAGGGTCTTCGCCGTCGTGGCCATCGCGTGGATGTGGTGCGCCCGCGCCAACATCCCGGGCACACGCCCGACGCGCATGAGCTGTTGGTCCGCGGGGTGCCCCTGCCCCACTATCCCGGGCTGAAATTCGGCCTGGCATCGGCACGCCGGCTGCGCCAGACCTGGTCCGAAGACCGCCCCGACGCCATCTACATTGCCACCGAAGGACCGCTGGGCTGGAGCGCACTGCGCGCAGCGCGGCGCCTGTCCATCCCGGTGGCCTCTGCGGTGCACACCCGCTTTGACCTGTACATGCGCGATTACGGATTGAGCTGGCTGGAGCGTCCGGCGCTGGGATGGATGCGGCGTTTCCACAACCGCTGCGATGCCACCCTGGTCCCGACCCGGGAACTGGAGCAGTTCCTGCAGCAGGTGGGCTTTGAACGGGTGCACAGGCTTGCACGGGCGGTGGACAGCACCCACTTCGACCCGGAACTGCGCGACCAGTCGCTGCGCCAGGCATGGGGCGTCGGCCACGAAGAAGCCGCGGTGATCCACGTGGGCCGGATCGCTGCGGAGAAAAACCTTGAGCTGGCCGTGCGGGCCTTCCGCGAGCTGCAGTCCCATCGGCCGCTGGCGCGCATGGTGTGGGTGGGCGATGGCCCGCAGCGGGCATCCATCCAGCGCGACAACCCCGACTTCATCTTCTGTGGGATCCAGCGCGGGGCCGATCTGGCACGCCATTTCGCCAGCGCCGACCTGTTCCTGTTTCCCAGCGTCTCGGAAACATTCGGCAACGTCACCCTGGAAGCCATGGCCAGCGGAATTCCCACCGTGGCTTTCAATTACGGCGCAGCAGGAGAGCACCTTGCCAATGGCGTCCACGGCGCCTGCGTGGACACTGAAACGCAGTTCATCCAGGCCGCCGCGCGCATCGGCAGCGACCGCCCGCTGCGTGAGGCCATGGGCCTGCGGGCACGGCAATCGGTCGCAGCCCTGCGTCCGCAGCGGGTGGCTGCGGAGTTTGATGCGCTGCTGCGCTCGATCGCCATGAAGGAGCGTGAAGATGCAACCGTTGCCACTGCGTAGCCGGCTGCTGGCCAGCGATTCGGGATGGTGCCTGGCCGCCAACCGCATGGCCGCCCGCCGGGCGGTGCGGGCATATTTCTGCACTGTCAGCCGCCTGGGCGATGGAGTGTTCTGGTACGTGCTGCTGGCCGCCATGATCCTGGTCGATGGCTTGGAAGGCCTGCGCGCATCGCTGCATCTTGCGGCAACGGGAGTGGTGGCCCTGAGCCTGTACAAGTGGCTCAAGCGTTGTACCCGGCGTCCCAGGCCATTCGCCTGCGACGTGCGCATCCGCGCCTGGACAGCGCCACTGGACGAGTTCAGCTTCCCCTCCGGGCATACCCTGCACGCAGTCACCTTCACCCTGGTGGCGTTGGCCCACTACCCGGCGCTGGGCTGGCTGCTGCTGCCGTTTACGGTCAGCGTGGCGGCTTCCCGGGTGTTCCTGGGCCTGCATTACCCCAGCGATGTGCTCGCCGCCACGGCCATCGCCTGCGCCCTGGCCGGCCTTTCGATCCGGCTTGCGCCGGGAGTGAGCCTGCTGGGCTGGGGATGAGCACAGCGATGCCCGTGCGCCGGTCGCAAATCGATACCATGGGCGGATGAATTACCGCCACGCTTTCCATGCCGGCAACCATGCCGATGTACTCAAGCACGTCGTGCTGCTTGCGCTGTGCGATGCGCTGACCGTGAAGCCCGCGCCCTGCTTCGCCCTGGACACCCACGCCGGCCGCGGCCTGTATCGGCTCGACGGCGCCCAGGCGGTCCGCACCGGCGAAGCCGAGGCAGGCGTGGCGAGACTCGGCGACGGAGCCGATGCGCCGGCACCCGTGCGCCGCTACCTGGACGCGATACAGGCCTGCCGCCAGCAACATGGTCCATCGGCGTACCCGGGCTCCCCGTGGCTGCTGGCGCACGCCCTGCGCGAACAGGACGCCATCGCCGGCTGCGAACTCCACCCGGAAGAGGCCCAGGCCCTGCGCGATGTGTTCCGCAACGAGCCGCGCATGTCGGTGCACGAGCGCGATGGCTATGCGGCCATGGGCGCGCTGCTGCCGCCGCGCATTGACGATGTCCGCTTTGCCCGCGGCCTGGTGCTGATCGACCCCCCTTACGAGCGCCAGCAGGTTGAATTCGACATTGCGCTGGCTGCGCTTGCCGAGGGTCTGCGGCGCTGGCCGCAGGCCTGCTACGCGCTGTGGTATCCGATCAAGCTGCGCCGCAGCCTGAACCCGTTCCTGCGCGCGGCGACAGCGCTCGACGCAAAATCCGTACTGACCTGCGAGCTACTGGTGCGCAGCGACGACTCGCCGCTGCGCATGAACGGCAGCGGCATGCTGTTGTTCAACCCGCCCTGGCAGCTGGACCGGACCCTGACGCCGGCCCTGTCGCATCTGCGATCGCACCTGGGCGAAGCCGGCGCCAACCATTCGGTCCGCTGGCTGCGCTCGCCACCGTGACAGGCATGCCATCGCGCCATCTCCACACGCGATCGCGTAGATATCGAGACGCTGTTCAGACAGCACCAGCCACACTGAACCCTTCACCCATGGCAGCAATGGATGCATATGGCCGCCAGAAATCGACTCCCCCCTTGGCACGATGAAGTCCGGCTCGCGAATGGCCGCGAGCTGCTGATTCGCCCCATCCGGCCCGACGATGCGGTGCCGATCCGGGCCGGATTCAGCCTGCTCCAGCCCGACCGCATCCGCCACCGTTTCCTGCAGGAAATGCGTGAGCTGACGCCGGACCTTGCCGACCGCCTGACCCGCCCCGATCCCCGCCACGCATTCGTCCTGGTGGCCGCCGAGAACCTGCCCCCGGGCGAAGCCCTGGTGGGCGCGGTGGCCCGCGTGGCAGCCGAGCCCGGCAGCGGTGACGCTGAATTCGAGATCCTGGTGGCGCAGTACATCGCCGGCATGGGCATTGGCCGCCAGCTGATGCTGCGCCTGGTGCGCTGGGCCAAGGGCAAGAAGCTGCAGCGCCTGTACGGCAGGGTGCCCGAAGAGAACGAACCGATGCTGTCACTGGCCGAATCACTCGGGTTCCAGCGCGAAGGCGCGGCCCAGGGCGGTCTGGTGCGGGTGGTGCTGGATCTGGAAGCCGAATCCTGAGGCGGTGTCCGGCCCCGGGCCGCTGACCCCCCGCAGTCGGGCGGTCTACAATAGGCGGTTCGATGAAATCCCCTACTCTTTCCGCCCCGCCGCTGCCACGCCGCGGCCAGCAGCGCGCCTGGTGGCGCGCGCCGGCCTCGCCCTCCGCCCTGGCCTGGGCGCTGTCCAGCGCTGCGCGCGCCCACGACCGGCCGCTGCTGGTGGTGGCCCGCGACAACCAGCACGCCCACCAGCTGGAAGGCGATCTGCGCACCCTGCTGGGCGAAGACGACACGCTGCCGCTGCTGCCGTTCCCCGACTGGGAAACGCTGCCCTACGACCAGTTCAGCCCGCACCCGGACATCATCAGCCAGCGCCTGGCCGCGCTGCACCGGTTGCCCACGCTGGAGCGCGGCATCGTGGTGGTGACCGTCTCCACGCTGATGCAGCGCCTGCCACCGCTGGGCTACGTGATTGGTCAGACCTTCGACCTCAAGGTCGGCGACGAGCTGGACCTGGACGCGGAAAAACGGCGTCTGGAATCGGCCGGCTACCGACACGTGCCCCAGGTGCTGGATCCGGGTGAATTCTCGGTGCGCGGCGGCCTGCTGGACGTCTTCCCCATGGGCGCGGCCACGCCGTTCCGGATCGAGCTGCTGGACACCGAGATCGAGTCGATCCGCTGCTTCGAACCCGAGAGCCAGCGCTCACTGGACAAGGTGGACGCGATTCACATGCTGCCTGGCCGCGAGGTGCCGCTGGACGACGCTTCGCGCGGGCTTGCCATGGATGCGCTGGTCGACCGCTTCGATCTGGACCAGCGCCGCAGCGCCCTGTTCCAGGACCTGAAAGCCGGGGTGGTTCCGGCCGGGGTTGAGTACTACCTGCCGCTGTTCTTCGCCGCGCCGCGCGAGCGGTTCGGCGCGGAGTCCACGCAGCCATCGACCGCGACCCTGTTCGACTATCTGGCTGCGGACGCGATCCCGGTGATCGCCCAGGGTGCGCTCGAAGCCGCCGACCGCTTCCACGAGCAGGTGGCGGAGCGCTACGAACAGCGCCGCCACGATGTGGAGCGTCCGCTGCTGCCGCCGGATGAGCTGTGGCTGTCGGCCGACGCCCTGCGCGAACGCCTCAATCGCGGCGAACGGGTGGAGATCGCCGATCAGGCCCATCCGCGCCATGCCGATGCCACCGCGCTGGGCGACCAGCCCGCGCCGGACCTTCCGCTGACCGTCCGCAATCAGGAACCGGCCGCTGCCCTCAAGTCGTTTTTGGCCAGCTATCCCGGCGCCGTGCTGATTGCCGCCGACAGCGCCGGGCGGCGCGAAGCGCTGCTTGAAATGCTGCAGCCGGCGGACCTCTCGCCGGTGGTGCTGACCGATTTCCCTGCTTTCCTGCAGCAGCCCACGGCGCCGGGCACGCCCGCGATCGCGGTGGCAGCGCTGGAGAATGGGTTCGCGCTGGATGAGCCGCGTTTGACCGTGCTCACCGAGCGCCAGCTGTTCCCGGAACGGGCCACGCAGCCGCGCCGCACCCGCCGCGCCGGGCGTGACCCGGAATCGATCGTGCGCGAGCTGGGCGAGCTGAACGAAGGCGCGCCCATCGTCCACGAGGACCACGGCGTGGGCCGCTACCGCGGCTTGGTGGTGCTGGAAGCCGGCGGCAGTCCCGCCGAATTTCTGGAGATCGAATACGCCAAGGGCGACCGCCTGTACGTGCCGGTTGCCCAGCTGCACCTGATCAACCGCTATTCCGGCGCCTCGCCGGAGACCGCCCCGCTGCATTCGCTGGGCGGCGAAGCGTGGACAAAAGCCAAGAAGAAGGCCGCCGAGAAGGTCCGCGACGTGGCCGCCGAGCTGCTGGAGATCCAGGCCAAGCGCATGGCCCGCCGCGGCCTGGCGCTGGATCTGGACCGGGCCGAGTACGAGCCGTTCGCGGCCGCGTTCCCTTTCGAGGAAACCCCGGACCAGCACGCCGCCATCGAAGCGGTGATCCGCGACCTGGCCTCCAGCCAGCCGATGGATCGCGTGGTCTGCGGTGACGTCGGCTTCGGCAAGACCGAGGTCGCGGTGCGCGCCGCGTTCGTGGCCGCCAACGCCGGCAAACAGGTGGCGGTGCTGGTGCCCACCACCCTGCTGGCCGAGCAGCACTACCGCAACTTCGCCGACCGCTTCGCCGACTGGCCGATCCGGGTGGAGGTGCTGTCACGATTCAAGAGCCCCAAGCAGATCAAGGCCGAGCTGGAGAAGCTGGAGCGCGGCGAAATCGACATCATCGTCGGCACCCACCGGCTGCTGCAGAAGGACGTGACGTTCAAGGATCTCGGCCTGGTGATCGTGGACGAGGAGCAGCGCTTCGGCGTGCGCCAGAAGGAGGCCCTGAAGGCCCTGCGCGCCAACGTGCACCTGCTCACCCTCACCGCCACCCCGATCCCGCGCACGCTCAACATGGCCATGGCCGGCATGCGTGACCTGTCGATCATTGCCACGCCGCCGGCGCATCGCATGGCGGTGCAGACATTCCTTGGCGAGTGGGACGGCGCGCTGTTGCGCGAGGCGTTCCAGCGCGAGCTGTCGCGCGGTGGCCAGGTGTACTTCCTGCACAACGACGTGGAAAGTATCGGCCGCATGCAGCGCGAGCTGCAGGAGCTGGTGCCTGATGCGCGGATCGGCATTGCCCACGGCCAGATGCCCGAGCGCGAGCTGGAAAAGGTGATGCTGGATTTCAACCGGCAGCGCTTCAACGTGCTGCTGTGCACGACCATCATCGAATCGGGCATCGATATTCCCAACGCCAACACCATCATCATCAACCGCGCCGACCGCTTCGGACTGGCCCAGCTGCACCAGCTGCGCGGACGCGTGGGCCGATCCCACCACCGCTCCTACGCGTATCTGCTGGTGCCGGACAAGCGCTCGATCACCGCGGATGCGAAAAAGCGTCTGGACGCGATTGCATCGATGGGCGAACTCGGCGCCGGCTTCACCCTGGCCACCCACGATCTTGAGATCCGCGGCGCCGGCGAACTGCTGGGCGAGGACCAGAGCGGTCAGATGGCCGAAGTCGGCTTCAGCCTGTACACCGAGCTGCTGGAGCGCGCGGTGCGCTCGATCAGGCAGGGCAAGCTGCCCGACGCCGACGAGCCGCCTGATCGCGGCGCCGAGGTGGAGCTGCACTCGCCCGCACTGATCCCCGAGGACTACCTGCCCGATGTGCACACCCGGCTGACGCTGTACAAGCGCATCAGCAGCGCCGCCGACCCCGGGGCCCTGCGCGAGCTGCAGGTGGAGATGATCGACCGCTTCGGGCTGCTGCCCGTGCAGGCCAAGACCCTGTTCACCGTGGCCGAGCTGAAGCTGCAGGCCACCGCGCTCGGCATCCGCAAGCTGGACCTGGGTGCCGGCGGCGGTCGGGTGGAGTTCGTGGAGAAGCCGAAGGTCGACCCGATGGCAGTGATCCGCCTGATCCAGGGCCAGCCCAAGCACTACCGCATGGACGGGCCGGACAAGCTGCGCATCAAGCTGGAGTTGCCTGAGGCCGAAGACCGGCTCAAGGCTGCGTGCGGGCTGCTGATCGCGCTGTCACCTTCGGGCTGATCCACTCCGCGGGCTCGCCCGTTCGGCAGACTCACGCCGCCGCTTCAAGCGCCAGCAGGTAGTCGCCGAACCCGTGCCGCGCGCGGGCGTCGCGCCGTGCGCTGGTCACCACCGCCGGCGTCGCCTGGCGCGCGATGCTGAAGCCGCTGCGCTGCAGCGCTTTGATCAGGGCGTGATCCTCGTGGGCGGTCAGCGGCGGGAATCCGCCCACGGCCCGGTACGCCCCAGCCGATATCCCGAGGTTGGCCCCGTGCACATGCGCGTGCCCGTCAACGTAATGCTCGCCGGCCAGGAAGGCGGCGCGCACGCAGGGGGCGAAATCAAGCCAGTCGGTGATGCGCACCGTGCCGCAGAACGCATCCGCGCCCGGGGCCAGCTGTGCCGAGAGCCAGTCGCGGGGCACACGGCTGTCGGCGTCGGTGGAGGCGATCCAGCGCGCTCCGGCATTGAGAAGTGCATCGGCCGCCACTGCGCGCGCGTGACCGACGCAGCGCGCACTGACCTGCACGGTGCTGACACCGAGGGCAGCGCAGACATGGGCGGTGGCGTCAGTGCAGGCGTCCAGCGCAACCAGCACTTCCACTTGCTCACCGGCCAAGGCCGGACACCTCGCCGCGGCCAGGATGGAGCGCAGGCAGTCGCCGATCAAGGCTTCCTCGTTGTGCGCAGGCACCAGCACGCCGATCATCGCAGGCCCTCGCGCTCGGCCAGCGAACGGGGCTCGCTGCTCCAGCAGTCCAGCACCACGTCCGCATCGTGGTAGCGGCTTGCTTCCACCAGACCGGGGATTGCCGCCAGTCGCGCGTGCACCGCCTGCGTGCTGCTTTGCCGCCCTTCGAACCCATGCCGCCAGTGGCAGGCAATCAGCACCGCCGCCGGCGCCAGGCTGGCTTGAAGCTTGCCGGAAAACGCATCCAACGCGGCGGCATCAAGGTAGTAGCCCACTTCACCCACCACCACCAGATCGAACTGTTCGTCCGGCCAGTCGCGCGGATGCTCCATCTGCCGGATCTGGACATGACCCATCCCGCCGCAACAGCGGCGTGCCTCCGCAACCGCCCGCGGATGCAGATCGGTGCCGAGCAGCGCATCGCAGCGTGCTGCCAGCGCCTGCGTCAGCTCACCATTGGCGCAGCCGATTTCCCAACCGCGCGCAAATGACGGCCGCGGCAAGGTGGCCAGCAGCAGCTCGCGCTTGCGCGCCTCATACCAGCGCGTGCGATAGCCGAAGGGATCGTCGCCCTCCTGCCAGACCCGGTCGAAATAGTGCGCCAGAGTCATGACAGGTAGACCTCGAACGGCCGCTGGAAGCGCTCGACGACGTGGGCAGGCAGGATCGGCGCGGACGGCGACGATCCACCCGGGTCCAGCTGCGTCGTGAAGCAGTCGATGGCGCGGCGCTTGAGGGCCAGCGTTTCCCGCTCCAGCGGCACACGGAACGCCTGGAAAGGCGGCTGGATCGCGTCCGGCTGCAGCCAGTGCCAGGCCCACACGGGATACCGCAGCAGGCGCGCGCCTGTTTGCCGCACCGAGGCCAGCGCAGCGCGCCCGACCGCGTCGTGGTCGGGATGGCCATCCCTTTCCCATGGCGCCAGCACGAGGTCATGAGGCTGCACGAAATCGCGCAGAGTTTGTTCAAGCTCGGCGCGCCGGCGGTCGATGCCGCCATCCGGAATACCCAGGCGCTGCACCTGCGCGCGGATGCCCAGCACGGCGAGTGCGCGCTCCACCTCCCGCGGACGCTCCTGCCGCAGCTGTTCCACCGGCCACGACGCGTCATCCGGGTAGCAGGCTTCGCCGTCGGTCACCGCCACCAAGTGCACCTCGAGCCCTGCACCGGTCGCAGCACGCATCAGGCCACCGCAGGCCAGCGTCTCGTCGTCGGGGTGAGGCGATATCACTACCAACCGGCGATGGCCGCGCAGTAATGTCGCGGCTGGCCGCTCCTGCAACTCGGCCAGCCAGGCCGATGTCCTCCAACCGGCCTCGTACTGGCCCGCGCCGACAATGCGCGGCAGTGCTACAGCGCCCATCGCGTCGTGGCCTCCATGTCTGCCACCTCGGTCCCCAGCGCAGCCCAGTCACGGTCCGCATGGCTCTGGCGGACGAACACGGTCAGGTCCGCGCAGCGCTGTGCATGTGCGCCATCGCGGCACAGCGGACCCGGCCCAAGGCTGCGGCCCGCCGCATCGAGCACTTCATGACAGACGCGCTCCACCGCCGAACGCACGCGCACCACCTCGCGCCGATGTGGCTGCGCCGGGGCGTCGTCGATCCGGGCCGCCAGCTCCCGCAGCAGCGCGCCCGCGCCGCCCAATGCCATGTCGCAGCGACCCAACGCTGCCGCCAGATGGGGATCGCGGGCGACACGCTCCGGGTCAGCCATGCGCTGCGCGATGGTCACGGCGGCTCCGTACCAGCAGGCCGCGATTCCGGCGCCGCCGTGCCAGAAGCCAGGACGCGCTACATAGCCGCCGGGCTCGCCGATACGTCGACAGGGAACGGCCTTGAACTCCACCGGGCCGCTCTCGATGGCGGCCATGCCGACCGCCTCCCAGCCCGTCTCCAGACAGGTCACCCCGGCATCGCGCATCTGCACCAGCACCAGCTGGCGCCCATCGCCCTCGCCAGCCGTGAGCAGCGCCGCATCGACAAAGCGCGCACCCGAACACCAGGGCTTGCGTCCGGTCAGGCGCGGGCCGTCAGAACCTTCTTCAATCCGCACCGTGACTTCAGGGCCTTCCGCCGCCCACACCGCCAGCAGGGTCGAATCATCCAGCTTCAAATCATCTACCGCCGCGGCACCCAGCTCGGCCAGGATCGCGAGTGCGTCATGATGTGCTTCGAGCACTTTGGCCAGCGCCAGGTCTTCCGCGCCCAGCGCGGCAAGTGCACGCCAGCGTGCCAGGGTCGCGCCGCCGCCAGGCAGGGACAACGCTCCCTCCGCACGCAGGCGATCGCGTGCGCGGCCTTCAAGCGGCGCATGGCTCGCGGGTGCTGGGATCGCTGGTGCAGGCTGGGAGGTCCACATGGACCCGAAGTTGATCAGTCCAACCGTGGTTGCCGCGTGAGTCGGGTGCCTGGGGCCACCAGCGTCCGCACCCAGGCCCGTGGCTCACTCTGCCCTTCCGTGTGCAGCACGAACTCCTGCCCCTTGGGCACGCTGCGCAATAGACAACGGCCGGGCTCCCGGCTCCAGCGGGCCGGATTGGCGTGATAGGTCAGCGGGTTGATTCCGGGCCCGGGATGGAACCATTCCGGCAGCGCCCACACGCTGCGGCTGGCACCGGTGGCCGTCAGCCGCAGCGCATCGGCGTAGTGGCTGAAGAAACCACCGCCGTGCCCCTGCGCTGCAAAAGCGGAGCGTTCGGGAGCGATATACAGCACGTTGTCAGCGCCGTGGTAATGCAGCGGATTTGCGACATGCGGGTGATCGGCAATCCACGGATGCCGATGCAGGCACTCGTCGCGCTCGCGCACGATCGGCAGCACTTCCGCCACCTCCAGCCAGCCGTGGAGCAGATGAAGATCCGGCGCGCCCGGCACGTACCTCCAGCGGCCTGCGTGCCGCTCTGTCTGCCGGAACCAGCCGAAAAACAGGAACACGGCGCCAGGCCCCACCCCCTGCCGCGCAAGATGCGACTGTGCCGCCCCGTTCTGTCCCAGCGCCGGACGCCAGCCCGGCAGCCGCAGGTCCGGGCGACGGTCAAGATCAGGATCCAGATGCACCCGCGTGCGGCGCGAATGGCGCCCGCCGGACAGGTCCCGCAGCAGCGGGCCCAGCGCGATGCCTTCGGCATTCAGGTCGCCGAGACGGAACGTATCCTGCGCGGCCGGGATCGGCAGCGGCAGCAGCCGCCCGTCCGGCAGGATCGGGCTGGCCATGCCGCCGTAACCCGAGTCGAAGCCCTTGCGCGACAGGATCAGCCTGCGCATGTCAGGCACGCATGGCACTGCGCTTCAGGGCGAGCCTGGACTCAGGCGAACGGATCCTGCAGCACCATGGTGTGGGCGCGATCCGGACCGGTGCTGACGATGGAGATCGGGCAGCCGGCCAGCTCTTCCAGCGCGCGCAGGTAGGCGCGGGCGGCGGGCGGCAGATCATCCCATTCGGTGATTCCGTGGGTGTTCTCGGTCCAGCCCGGGAACTCCAGATACACCGGCTCGCACTCTTCCCAGCCCTGGCCGTCGAGCGGGGCGTATTCGGTTTCCTTGCCGCGGTAGCGGTAGGCGATGCACATCTTCAGGCGCTCGAAGCCGTCCAGCACGTCGAGCTTGGTGATGCACAGGCCGGTGATGCCGTTGATCGCCACGGCGCGCTTGAGCGCGACGATATCGATCCAGCCGCAGCGGCGCGGGCGGCCGGTGGTGGCACCGTACTCCTGGCCGCGGTCGCGCAGGCGCTGGCCGTCTTCATCGTCCAGTTCGGTCGGGAACGGACCACCGCCGACGCGGGTGGCGTAGGCCTTGCAGATGCCCAGCACGTAATCGATCGAATCCGCACCCACGCCGGTGCCGGCAAGCGCACCGCCAACGGTGGTGTTGGAACTGGTGACGTAGGGATAGGTGCCGTGGTCGATATCCAGCAGCGAGCCCTGCGCGCCTTCAAACAGCACCCGCTTGCCCTGCTTGCGCAGGTCGTGAAGGATCCCGGCCACGTCGGACTTCATCGGCTCCACGTACTCGCCGAAAGCCAGCGCTTCGTCGTAGGTCTGCTGGAAGTCGATGGCGTCCTGACCCAGGTATTTGGTCAGCACGAAGTTGTGGTAATCCAGCGCGCTGCGCAGCAGCTCCGCCAGCTGGCCCGGATAGTGCAGGTCGGCCACGCGGATACCGCGGCGGGCCACCTTGTCTTCATAGGCCGGGCCGATGCCGCGACCGGTGGTGCCAATCGCCTTGCCGCCGGCTGCCTTTTCGCGAGCCTGGTCCAGGGCAATGTGGTACGGCATGATCAGCGGCGTGGCCGGGCTGATCTTCAGTCGCGAGCGCACTTCCACGCCCGCCTCTTCCAGCTCGCCGATCTCCTTCATCAGCGCGGCCGGGCTGAGCACCACGCCGTTGCCGATCAGGCACAGCGCGTCGTCGCGCAGGATGCCGGAGGGAATCAGGTGCAGCACCGTCTTTTTGCCGCCGATCACCAGCGTGTGGCCGGCATTGTGGCCGCCCTGGAAGCGCACCACCCCGCCGATGCCCTGCGTCAGCAGGTCGACGATCTTGCCCTTGCCCTCATCGCCCCACTGGGCGCCCAGAACCACAACTGACTGACCCACGGCATTGCTCCTGCAGACACGGAAAAAGCCGGCAGGCGAAGTGCCCGACCGGCTTTAAGGGATTATCCGCGAATCAGCTGCCCCCCGCCAGTGGGAGCGCGCCATGTGCGCTACTACGGGGAGCCGCGGAGCAGATAGAGGGCGAGCAGGCCGGCCGCCAGCAGCACGCCGCCGATGGTCCGGATCTGCCGGTCCGGCATCATCAGAAGCTGATGCGCGGCCCGCTTCCAGCTGCCCGGGGCGGCGAACAGCAACAGTCCTTCAAGCACCGCCACCAGGCACAGCGCCGCCCACAGCTCGCTCATCTGTCGCTGCGCATGTACTGCAGGAACGGATCATCACGCTCCAGCACGATCACCGCGTTGCCGTCCGAGAACGCGGCCCGGTACGCTTCCAGGCTGCGCTGGAAGGCATAGAAGGACGGATCGCGATTGGCGGCCTGGCCGAAGATACGGGTCGCTTCCGCATCGCCTTCACCACGCAGTGTCTGGGCGTCACGCTCGGCCTCGGCCAGGATCACCGCCTGGTCGCGATCGGCCTGGGCTCGGATCGTGCGGGCCTGCTCCTCACCCTCGGCGCGGAGCCTGGAAGCCACCTGTTTGCGCTCGGCGCTCATGCGGTTGTAGACCTGCTGGATCACATCGCTGTCGGTCGGCAGGTCGATCCGCTTGAGGCGGATATCGATGATCTGCATGCCCAGGGTGCTCGCACCGTCGTTGATCGCGGTCAGCTGCTTGGCAATGACCTCCGCGCGATCGCCGGACACCAGCTGGGTCAGCGTGCGCGCGTTGATCTCGTTACGCAGCGAATCCTTGATGATCGGCGCCAGGCGGTCCTCTGCCACAGCCATTTCGCCGTTGGTGGCGCGGTAGAAATCGGCCACGTCGGAGATGTAGCCGATGGCCACGAAGTCCACCTCCACGTCCTTGCGCTCCGATGTCAGGTAGCGCTCGGGCGAGAAGTCGACCGCGTTGAAACGGCGGTCGAACACGTGCGCCGACTGCATCAGCGGGATCTTGAAGTGCAGGCCCGGACCGATGTCCGTGCGCACTACGCGACCCAGCTGCAGCACCAGGCCCACCTGGCCTTCGCGAACGACGTAAACCGACCCCATCAGGCCGACCACCAGCAGTGCGGCCAGCACCGGAATCAATGCCTTGAACCTCATCGCGAGCCTCCTTCACGGGTCGGGCGGGGCGTGCGCGAACTGCGCGTGGGCTGATCCTGGACCGAACCTCCGGCGCTCGCCGGCGGCATTTCGATCGGCACCACTGACGGCGAAGAGCCACTGCGGGCTTCGCCATCCATCGGCACGTAGATCAGCTGACGGCCATCACCGCCGACCACGGTACGGTTTTCAGCCAGCACTTCCTGCACCGTTTCCAGCCACAGGCGCTTGCGGGTGACTTCCTGCGCGTTTGCATACTCGTCGCGCAGCAGGGTGAAGCGGGTGGCGTCACCAGTGGCACGGGCGATCGAGGCGGTCTTGTAACCCTCCGCCACGGTGCGGGTGCGCGCTGCGGCGCCTCGCGCCTCCGGCACCACCTTGGCCGCGTAGGCCCGGGCCTCGTTGATCAGGCTTTCCTGCTCCTGCTGGGCGCTGTTGACCTCGTCGAACGCGGGCTTGACCTGGTCCGGCGGACGCGCGTCCTGCAGGTTCAGCTCGGTCACGATCAGGCCGGTGCGGTAGATATCCAGCGAATCCTGCAGCTGCTTGGCAGCCACGGCGGAAAGCGGACCACGCGCACCCAGTACGGTATCCAGATCGGCGCGGCCGACCTGCTCGCGCACCACGCCCTGTGCCACCTGTTCCAGGACCCGGGTCGCATCCCTGGTACCGAACAGGAACAGCTCCGGATCGCCGACCCGGTACTGCACGTTCAAGGACACCACCACGATGTTCTCGTCGCGGGTCAGCACCGGCACGGTGTTGGTGAACGTCCGGATACCGGTGGCATCAACCTTGATCACGCGCTCGATCGGCCACGGCAGCTTCAGGCTCGGGCCCGGCTGGATAATCCGCACTGCCTGGCCAAAGCGCAGCACCACACCGCGCTGGCGTTCAGCCACCAGCACCACCGAGGTGAACACCAGCAGTGCGGCCAGGGCAAGCACGATCCAGCGCACCGGATTGCCGCCACCACGGCCGCCAAACAGATTGCGCAGCTGATCGATCAGGCCGTCAAGGCCGCCACCACCACCGCGTCCGCCGCCACTGGGCTTCCAGGGACTGCGGCCATTGCCGCCGCTCCCACCGCTGCGGTTGTTATTGCCGGGAATGTTCCAGGGCATGCCTGCTCCAGTAAAGAAAATTCGCGCCGCCACGGAAGGGACCGCCGGCGCGGGACCGCACATTCTACAAGGATGGGATCACTCTGCCCCACCCCATGTTGATTTATCCCGCCCGCTCGACCAGCGCCTGCAGCGGCGCGCCTTCGGCCTCGGCCGCCAGACGCGCGGCATCGGCGTGCGGCAGGTCCACCTGCAGCCGCCAGCCCTGCTCGTCATGGACCTCGCCGCGCACCGCGTCCAGCGCATGCAGACGGGCGCGCAGGCGTCCGGCACTGGAGGGCAGTTCCAGCTCACCCATGATCCGGCGCAGCCCCAGATTGCCGGCCATGGCAGCGCGCAGCAGGTCCAGCCCGTGGTGATCACGCGACGAAATCCACACCCGCTCGCGCTGCGGCTGGTCGGTGCCTGCCGCCGCATGCGGCCGGTCATGGCGCGGCACCGCGCCGTCGATGCGATCGATCTTGTTGAATACCAGCAGCTGCGGAATGTCGCCGGCGCCAATCTCTTCCAGCACCGCATCCACCTGGCGGATGCGCTCGTCGCGCAGCGGATCGGCGGCGTCCACCAGATGCAGCAGCAGGTCGGCCTCGCGCGCCTCGTCCAGGGTCGAGCGGAACGCCGCCACCAGTTCATGCGGCAGGTCGCTCACGAAGCCGACGGTATCGGCCAGCACCACGTTGCCGCCCGGCAGGGTGATCCTGCGCACGGTCGGATCCAGGGTGGCGAAGAGTTTGTCCGCAGCGTAGGCCTCGGCGCCGCTCAGGGCGTTGAACAGGGTGGATTTTCCAGCGTTGGTATAGCCCACCAGGGCCACCCTCGGCAGCTCGCTGCGCAGGCGTGCGCGGCGCATCTGGGCGCGCTGCACCTGCACCTTTTCCAGTCGCTTCTGCAGCGAGATTACGCGCTGCTGCAGCATCCGGCGGTCCAATTCCAGCTGGGTCTCACCCGGTCCGCGCAGGCCGATCGCGCCGCCGCGCAGGCTGTCCAGGTGGCTCCAGCCACGCACCAGGCGGGTGGCCATGTGCCGCAGCTGGGCCAGCTCCACCTGCAGCTTGCCCTCATGGCTGTGGGCGCGCTGGGCGAAGATATCCAGGATCAGGCCGGTCCGATCAACCACCCGGCACTGCAGGGCTTTTTCCAGGTTGCGCTCCTGGATCGGGGTAAGCGGATGGTTGACCAGGATCAGATCGGCACCGGTGGCGGCCACGGCAGCCTTCATTTCTTCCAGCTTGCCACTGCCGATGAGCGTGGCGGGATTGGGCCGTTCGACACGTGCGGGCAGCACTGCGGCCACGCTGGCGCCCGCAGAGCGGGCCAGTTCGGTAAATTCTTCCAGCGCTGCCTCGGTGGCCGAACCACCGATGTGCGGTTGGATCAACAGGGCGTGTTCGCCCTTGTGATTGCGTTCAAACAAGCGGCCTGCGCTCCTGACGGGTATGCCAGCAGATGTGGGGCCGCGGACGCCGCATGTCAAGCACGGCGCCGCTTTGGGGGTTACTGCTCGGCTTCCCCGCGCTCGGCCGTCATCTCGACGCCGCCAGCTTCCGTCGCAGCCTGCACATGCCCACCGCCCGGTCCCACGCGCACGTTGCGCGCCGGCACCACGGTGGAAATGGCGTGCTTGTAGACCATCTGGCTGACCGTATTGCGCAGCAACACCACGAATTGATCGAACGATTCAATCGTTCCCTGCAATTTGATGCCGTTGACCAGATAGATCGAAACCGGCACACGTTCGCGCCGCAAGGCATTCAGGAAAGGATCCTGCAAAGACTGTCCCTTGGACATGGAATATCCCCAGCTTGGTTATTGTTGTAAGCGGCCGTGGCCGCGCACCGCCGCGATCCCCTTGGCGGTGACGGCCGATGGTACACAAATCACCGACCCAGAAACCGGGACACGGTGCCACGCAGCGCCACCTGCTGTGATTGCGGATCGAACCACAGCGCGTCCAATTCGCCACGCAGCCAGGTCAGCTGGCGCTTGGCCAGCTGGCGGGTGGCGGCAATGGCGCGGTCGCGGAAGCCATTCGCATCCACCGCGCCATCCAGGTGTTCCCATGCCTGGCGATAGCCCACCGCACGCAGCGCCGGCAGATCCAGCGGCGCCGGGTGATCGCGCAGTCCAGGCAGGGCGCGCAGCGCCAGGACCTCTTCAATAAACCCGGCTTCCAGCATGGCGTCGAAGCGCCGGGCGATGCGCTGATGCAGTACGGCACGATCATCCGGGGCCAGTACCAGCTTCAGGACCCGGAACGGCAGGCGCGCCGAAGGTGGTGCGTTCTGAAGTTCGCTGATCGTGCGTCCGGTCAGCTCATATACCTCCAGCGCCCGCTGGATGCGCTGCGGATCGGTGGCGTGAATACGGCGTGCCGCCTCCGGATCCAGCCGCGCAAGCTCGGCATGCAGGGTCGCCCAACCTTCTGCTTCGCCGCGCGCCGCCAGCCGTGCCCGCGTATCCGGATCGGCCGGCGGCATGGCCGACAGGCCGCGCAGCAGGGAACGGAAATACAGTCCGGTGCCGCCGGCAAGGATCGGAAGCCGTCCGCGGCCGGCAATATCGTCGAGCGCCTCGCGGGCGTCGGTGGCAAATTCCGCGGCCGAATACGGCTGCCATGGATCGCGGACATCGATCAGGTGATGCGGCACCTGCGCGCGCTCGGCAGCGCTGGGCTTGGCCGCGCCGATATCCAGGCCGCGATACACCAGCGCCGAATCCACGCTGATGATTTCCCCGCCCAGCGCGCTCGCGCATTCAAGCGCGAACGCGGTTTTCCCCGAAGCGGTCGGGCCCATGATGGCGATGGCTGCCGGGCGATGGTGGATCGACATGCCCGGATTATCCGCCACCTGGCCCGGTCAGTAGCCGGTTTCGCGCAGCGACTGCCTCACCTGCTGGTGCCGGCTATGGATTTCCGGCGAAGGCGCCCGCCCCATCAGGCTGACCACCACAATCGCCAGCGTGGCCATCAGGAAACCGGGCACCATTTCATACAGCGCGAACCCCAGCTGCTTCCAGGCAATCACAACGACAGCGCCGGTGATCATTCCAGCCAGCGCACCGTTGCGGGTCATGCGGCCCCAGAACAACGACAGGATCAGCACCGGCCCGAACGCGGCGCCGAAGCCCGCCCAGGCATAGGCCACCAGCCCCAGCACGCGGCTTTCAGGGTCGCGCGCAAGCCACAGCGCCACCAGCGACACCAGCAGCACGCTGGCACGCCCGACCCAGACCAGCTCGCGCTGGCTGGCATCCTTGCGCAGGAAGCCGCGGTAGAAGTCCTCCGACAGCACGCTGGAACACACGATCAGCTGGCTGGACAGGGTGCTCATCACCGCGGCCAGGATTGCCGACAGGATGATACCCGCGATCCAGGGATTGAACAGCAGCTCCACCGCGACGATGAAGACCCGCTCCGGATTGGCTTCCACCGGGCCCGCGACTTCCGGATTGAGCGCGAAGTAGGCGATGCCGAAGAAGCCCACCGCCAGCGCGCCCACCATGCACAGGATCATCCAGGTCATGCCGATCCGGCGTGCTTTCGGGATCGAGTGGATGCTGTCGATAGCCATGAATCGCGCCAGGATATGCGGCTGGCCGGCGTAGCCCAGTCCCCACCCCAGCGCGGACACGATCGCGACCAGTCCACCGGCACCGATCCAGTTGAGGTTGGTTGGATCCAGCTCGCGGATCAGCTCCAAGCCATCACCCAGCCCGCCGCTGTGCGTCACCACCAGGATCGGCGTAATCAACAGTGCAAACAGCATCATCGTGCCCTGTGCCACGTCGGTCCAGCTCACCGCCAGGAATCCGCCGACCAGGCTGTAGAGCACGGTGACCGCCGCTCCCCAGAAGATCGCCTGCGTATAGGTCAGCCCGAATACGCTCTCGAACAACCGTCCTCCGGCCACCACGCCCGACGCGCAGTACACGGCAAAAAACACCAGAATCACCACCGCCGCCAGCACTCGCAGCACCTTGCTGTCGTCCTGGAACCGGTTGGTCATGAAATCCGGCAGGGTCAGCGCATTGCCGGTGCGTTCGGTATAGACCCGCAGCGGGCCGGCCACGTAATGCCAGTTGAGCCACGCACCGGTAACCAGGCCAAGCCCGATCCAGGCTTCCGACAGACCGTTGAGGTACATCGCCCCGGGCAGGCCCATCATCAGCCAGCCGCTCATGTCCGATGCGCCGGCCGACAGCGCCGCGGCAGTGGGGCTGAGCCGGCGGCCACCCAGGATGTAATCGTCGAAGTTCTTGGTCGAGCGCCAGGCGTAGAAACCGATCAGCACCATTCCGGCGAGATAGGCAAGGAAAGTAACGACAAGTGGCGTGCTGGTCTCAAGCATTGGTAGCGCGTTCCCCATCAGATCCGGCCGCCGGCACGGCGGCGACAAGGGCGCAGCCTAACGCAGCCAGCAGTTGCCGTCAGCCCATCATGACCAACGGCAGGGGGCCGCGGACCGACCCGTCAGTCGTCGGGCCAGAGGGATTGCAATGACGCTTCACTGCGGCGTGGCATGGCAACGGCATCCACCGCTTCCCACACCCTGAGCGCATCCACGGTGGCGGCAACATCATGCACACGCAGGATCTTCGCCCCGCGCTGGGCCGCCAGCAGATGCGCCGCGACCGAGCCGTATACGCGTTGCTGCGGCATATCGCGGCCAGTGATTTCACCGATGCTGCGCTTGCGGGACAGGCCCGCCAGCACCGGCACGCCCAGTTCGCCGAATCGCTCCAGCTGCGCGAGCAGGGTCATGTTGTGCGCGGTGGTCTTGCCGAAGCCGAACCCCGGATCCGCCACGATCCGCGAACGGGGAATCCCCGCCACTTCGGCGGCGAAGATGCGCTCGGCCAGAAATCGGTGCACTTCGCCCACCACGTCATCGTAGGACGGCGCATCCTGCATCGAGCGCGGCTCGCCCAGCATGTGCATCAGCACAACCGGCACGCCCAGCTCGGCGGCGGCTTCCAGCGCTCCTTCGCTGCGCAGGCCGCAGATGTCGTTGATCATGCCGGCGCCCGCTGCGACGGCGGCACGCATTACTTCCGGCTTGAAGGTGTCGATCGACAGCGGCACGCGGGTTTCGCTGGCCAGCCGCTCAATGACCGGCACCGTGCGGCGCAGCTCTTCTTCCAGCGGGACGGCATCAGCGCCGGGGCGGGTGGATTCACCGCCGATATCCAGGATATCCGCCCCTTCGGCCACCAGCGCCAGGCCATGGGCCACTGCGGCCTCAACGTCGAAGTGCGCACCACCGTCGGAAAACGAGTCCGGGGTGATGTTGACGATGCCCATGACCCGCGGGCGATCAAGCGCCAACGGGCGGCCGGCGCAGTCAAGCGTTGGCGTGGTATCAAACATCGGCCGCAACCGGCGTCAGGTCTGTTCCGCAGGGCCGCCGATCGGCAGGGCCTTGCCGTCATCGCCGCCATCACCGCCGTCGCTGCCCTTGCGCGACTTGTCCCAGCCCATGGGCGGCGGCGGATCGCGGCCCTCCATGATCGCGTCGATCTGCGGCACATCGATGGTTTCGTATTCCAGCAGCAGCTTGGCCATGGCGTGCAGCTTGTCCATGTTGCCGCTCAGGATCTCCCGGGTGCGCTCGTAGGCACGGTCCAGGATCAGGCGCACCACCTCGTCGATCTTGCGTGCCGTGTCGTCGGACACGCTCTTGTGCTGGGTGACCGAGCGGCCAAGGAACACCTCGTCCTCGTCATCGCTGTAGGCGATCGGCCCCATCTCGTCGGAGAGGCCCCACTTGGTAACCATGTTGCGGGCGATCTTGGTGGCCCGTTCGATGTCGTTGGACGCGCCGGTGGTGACCTTGTCCTCACCGAAGATCAGCTCCTCGGCCACGCGTCCGCCGTACAGCGAGCACAGCTGGGATTCGATCGCCACCCGGTTCATCGAGTACTTGTCGCCTTCGGGCAGGTACATCGTGACGCCCAGTGCGCGCCCACGGGGAATGATCGTCACCTTGTAGACCGGGTCGTGCTCGGGCACCAGGCGGCCAACGATGGCGTGACCGGCCTCGTGATAGGCGGTCAGCGCCTTCTCGTCCTCGCTCATTGCCATCGAACGGCGCTCGGCGCCCATCAGGATCTTGTCGCGGGCACGGTCGAAATGGTCCATGCGCACTTCGGTGGCGTTTTCGCGGGCGGCGAACAGCGCCGCCTCGTTGACCAGGTTGGCCAGGTCCGCGCCGGAGAAACCGGGCGTCCCACGGGCCACGATCATCGCGTCCACGTCCTCGTCCAGCGGCACCTTGCGCATGTGCACCTTGAGGATCTGCTCGCGGCCCTTCACGTCCGGCAAGCCAACCACCACCTGGCGGTCGAAGCGGCCCGGACGCAGCAGCGCCGGATCCAGCACGTCGGGACGGTTGGTGGCGGCGATCACGATCACGCCCTCACCGCCCTCGAAGCCGTCCATCTCCACCAGCAGCTGGTTGAGGGTCTGCTCGCGCTCGTCGTGACCGCCACCCAGGCCCGCCCCACGGTGACGGCCAACGGCGTCGATCTCGTCAATGAAGATGATGCACGGCGAGTGCTTCTTGGCCTGCTCGAACATGTCGCGCACGCGGCTGGCGCCCACGCCGACGAACATTTCCACGAAATCCGAACCGGAGATCGAGAAGAACGGCACCTTGGCCTCGCCGGCGATCGCACGCGCCAGCAGGGTCTTGCCGGTACCGGGCGGACCGACCATCAGCACGCCGCGCGGGATCTTGCCGCCGAGCTTCTGGAACTTGGACGGATCGCGCAGGAACTCGACCAGCTCGCCAACCTCCTCCTTGGCCTCGTCGCAGCCGGCCACATCGCTGAAATTGACCTTGGTCTGCTCCTCGTTGAGCATCTTGGCGCGCGACTTGCCGAACGACATCGCGCCCTTCCCGCCACCCTGCTGCATCTGCCGCATCATGAAGAAGAAGAACCCGATGATCAGCAGCACTGGCAGGAAATTGATCAGGATGTAGGCCAGCGAAGGTCCGGTGGACGGCGGCGCCTGCTTGATCTCGACGTTGTTGTTGATCAGGTCGTCGATCATGCGCTCGTCGCGGCGCGGCGCAATCACCGTGCCACGGGCGCCGTCAGCGCGCTCGAACGAGATCGTGCGCTCGTCCTCGGCGATGTCCACCCGCTTGATCCGGCTGTTGCGCACTTCCTCCATGAATTGGGAGTACTGCACTTCCTGCGGACCGGCGGTGTTGGGGCTGAAGCTCTGGAACACCATCATCAATACGACGGCGACAACCACCCAGAGCAACAGATTTTTGACCAGATCATTCATTAGAAATTCTTTCCCAGGCGCTCGGGCGCCATGCTACTTCATCTGTAAACGCTTGCCCTGTGCGAGCGCATAGACTTCCGGCGAACGCTGCCGCGATGCCGACGGTTTGCGGATCACCACCCGGTCGTAGCGGCGGCGCAGTTCCCGCACGTAGTCATCGAAACCCACGCCGTGGAACAGCTTGATCAGGAAGGCGCCGCCGGGCCTCAAGTGGCCGTCGGCGAAATCCATCGCCAGTTCGGCCAGGTACATCACCCGCGGCTGATCCACCGAATCCATACCACTCTTGTTTGGGGCCATATCCGACAACACAAGGTCTACGGACTTTCCATCGAGCGCAGTCTCAAGACTCGATAGGACCTCATCTTCCCTGAAGTCGCCATGAAGAAACTCCACCCCCGCCAGCGGCGGCATCTCCAGGATGTCCAGGGCGATCACCCGCCCCGGCCTGGACGCATCGATGCGGTCCAGCTCCTGGCGGATCCACTGTGACCAGCCTCCCGGGGCCGCGCCCAGGTCCACCACGGTCATGCCCGGTTTAAGCAGGCGGTCGCGGGCGACCAGCTCTTCCAGTTTGTAGACCGCGCGCGAGCGCATGCCCTCCGCCTTCGCCTTCTTCACGAAAGGATCGGAAAAGTGTTCTTTCAGCCAGCGTTGGCTGCTCTTGCTGCGGGCCATGGGGAGGTTTCGGGAGCGACGGGGACGGCGGAGGATCGCCGCGGTCATGATACCCTGCCGCTCCATCCCCTTTGACGCGAACCCGTATGCCAGCCGCCCTGACCGCCGCACAGATCCGTTTCCTCCGCGGCAAGGCCCACGATCTCAATGCCATCCTGCAGATCGGTGGAAAGGGGGTCAGCGACCCGGTGATTGCCGAGCTGGACGGAGCGCTTGAGCACCACGAGCTGGTCAAGGTGAAGATCGCCGATGACGACCGCGAGCAGCGCAGCGCGATTGTTGCCGAGCTGACCGAGCGCAGCGGCGCCGCCCTGGTGCAGAAAATCGGCAAAGTAGCCGTGCTTTACCGGCCCAGCGTCGGCAAGCGCCAGATCGTCCTGCCCAGGCCCTGACGACGCCCATACGTATATAGGGTGAACCGCTTCCATGCAGCTTCATCTTGAACGACCCGACTACGAGTTCTACCTGCGCAGCGCCAGCGGCAGCTCCGCCCTGGTCAACGAGCGCCGGCTGACCAGCAGCTTTGTGGTCGCCCCGGACGCCCTGATCGAAGGCTGGCCGGTCACTGACGCCACCTCGATGCAGATGCCGGATCTGGAGCAGATCCTGGCCCTGTCTCCTGCCTTGGTGCTGCTGGGCACCGGCGACAGCCAGGCATTTCCTTCTGCACAGATCATGGCCGCCTGCCTGTCACGCGGCATCGGCCTTGAAGCCATGGCCAATGATTCCGCCGCGCGCACCTACCACGTGCTCGCCGGCGAAGGCCGCCGGGTGGTGGCGGGCTTCATCCTCGACTGATCGATGGCCGCGCGTCGGGAGCGTAGCCCCGACCTACAGAAGTCACGCATGCGAGTAGGTCGGCCCTACGTGGCCGACGCGGATTTCAACGCTTGGGCAGGTAGGGCAGCGGATCGACCGGGCGGCCGTTGTGGCGGATCTCGAAGTGGAGCATGTCACGCGCGGCGCCGCTGCGGCCCATTTCCGCGATCTGCTGGCCTGTGCGCACCCGCTCGCCCTCATTGACCAGGCGCGCCCGGTTGTGTCCATAGGCCGACAGCCATTCGTCGTCGTGCTTGACGATGATCAGCTCGCCGTAGCCCACCAGGCCCGAACCCGAGTACACCACCACGCCGTCGCCGGCGGCCTTGACGGGCTGGCCGCCATTGCCGGCGATACCGATGCCCTGCCTGGTCGGATCCCCGGCAGCGAACCGGCTCACCAGCTGGCCATCGGCCGGCCAGCGCCAGCTCACTGAGCTGCGCGCAGGTGCCGGCGCAGGCGTTGCCGACGACTGGGTGGGCGTGGAGGCGGAGGATGAGCTGGACTGGCTCGCAGGTCGCGAAGACGTCGAGGCAGTGCGCGCGGGCGCCCGGCCATCGCCGGGATACAGCCGCAGGCGCTGACCGGGATAGATGGTGTAAGGCGGGGCGATGTTGTTCCAGGTGGCCAGGTCCAGCGGGCTGATGCCGTTGTTGATGGCAAGCCGGTAAACGGTGTCGCCACGCTTGACGGTCACGGTCTGTCCGGGCTGCGCGGTCGATGCACCCGCCGCCCCGCCTTCGCGGACCACCCGGCTGCTGCCGCATGCGCTCAGCAGCATGCTCAGAGCCACCAGCACGATTGCCATCCTCATCAATGCAACTCCATTCTGCCCAACCCCGGGGCGCCTGCCATATCGGCAATGAAAACCATTCTGCCGCATGGGCAATGAAGGAACCCGATACATCAGTCCACCACGCCAGCCAGCAGCGGCACGAACACCACCTGGGCGATCTCGGTGCGCTCCAGCGTGCCATCGGCGCGCTTGCGCAGCTTGACCAGCACCTGTGCACTGCCGCTGCCCACGGGAGCGATCAGCACACCACCCGGTGCCAACTGCTCGGTGAGTGCATCCACCAGGGCGGACGCGCCAGCGGTCACCAGGATGGCATCGAAAGGCGCGTGCTCCGGCCAGCCGATACGGCCATCGTCGTGCCGGCTGCGTACGGTCAGGCCCAGCGAACGGAACCGCTTGCGGGCCACCCGCAGCAGCTCGCCAATGCGCTCGACGGTGTAGACCTTGATCCCCAGCGAGGCCAGGATCGCGGCCTGATAGCCGGAACCGGTACCGATCTCCAGTGCGGTGGTCGGCATGCCGCCGTCCAGCACTTCCTCGGTCATCTTGGCCACCACCCAGGGCTGGGAAATGGTCTGGCCGTGGCCAATCGGCAGCGCACTGTCATCGTAGGCGCGCGTGGCCAGAGCTTCATCGACAAACAGGTGTCGCGGCACCAGCCCCATCGCGTTCAATACGCGCTCGTTGCTGATTCCGCCCTCACGCAGGCGCTCGATCAGCCGGTCGCGCACCCGCTGCGAGGTCATGCCAACGCCGATCGCTTCGGGCTGCAGGCGCAGGCGCGGGCTCATCGGCCGTTCTCCTTGAGCTGGCCGGCCAGCCCGCCAACCCAGCTGGAGACCTGCTCCAGGGCCTGGTAGCGGGTGAGGTCGACCAGGATCGGCGTGATCGAGATGTTGCCCGTGCGCACGGCATGGAAATCCGTCCCGGGGCCGGCGTCCTGCTCCGCGCCGGCAGGCCCGATCCAGTACCAGCTGCGACCGCGAGGATCTTCCAGCGGCACGCAGGGCTCGGCACGGTGACGATTGCCCAGGCGGGTGACTTCAAACCCCTTCACCTCGCTCCAGGGAATATCCGGAACGTTGACGTTGAGGATGGTGTCGGCGGGCAGCGGATCGGCCTTGAGCCGCTGCACCAGCTCCACGGCGGCGCGCGCGGCGGTCTCGTAGTGCTTGCCCACGTGGTCTGCCGTGACCAGCGACATGGCAATCGCGGGCAGCCCAAGGAAGCGCCCTTCCATGGCTGCGGCCACGGTGCCGGAATAGATCACGTCATCGCCCATGTTGGCGGCGTTGTTGATGCCCGACACGACAATGTCCGGCTCGTGCTCCAGCATGCCGCGGATCGCCACGTGCACCGAGTCGGTGGGCGTGCCGTGCACGCGCCAGACATCATCTTCCAGCTGCACAACGCGCAGCGGCATGTCCAGGGTCAAGGAGTTGCTGGCGCCGGACCGGTCGCGGTCGGGCGCGACGATCTGCACGTGGTGACCTGCATTGCGCAACCCTTCGGCGAGGATCCGGATGCCCGGCGCGTCTACGCCGTCGTCGTTGCTGACCAGTATCCGCATGAAACTTTCCGCGCCGCCCCGTGCAGTGAATCGAAGCGACATGATAGCGGATGAGCCCGCCTGGCTGGCCCGGCTCGGGTAATCTGGAGCCATGGCCAAGCGACGCAAGCAGGACGAGGTGGACGCGGACGATGCCGCGCTGTTCCGGGACGCCATCGGCCCGGTCCGGCAGCTGCCGGAGACCCCCGCGACGCCGCGCGCTGCGCGCCCCGAGCCACGCCCGCGCATGGCCGAACAGGACGAACGCGAGGCGCTGAGCGAGTTCGAACGGCTGCTGCAGTCCGGCCCACTGGAAGCCGGCGACAGCCTGCGCTACCGCCGCGATGAAATCAGCCCGCGCATGCTCAAACGGCTGGCCAAGGGCCATTACGCGGTCCAGGACGAACTGGACCTGCATCACGCCGGCACGCGCGTGGCCGAATCCATGCTGCGGCAGTTCCTGGCGGAAGCGCGCGACGCTGGCAGCGGCTGCGTGCGCATCGTGCACGGCAAAGGACTGCACGCCCCCGGCACGCCCGCCTTGAAGAACCTGGTCGACCGCCTGCTGCGCCAGCGCGCCGACGTGCTGGCGTTCCATTCCGCCCCACCCGGCCAGGGTGGGACGGGCGCGGTGCTGGTGCTGCTCAGGCCCCGCTGACCCGGCGATCGCCGGGGCGACAGTCAGCCGGCCTGTGCCGCATCCCGGACCGTGCCCAGCTCCATCAGCACGGCGGTGGCGTAAGTCCCGCGCGAAAGCGAGAACCTCAGCCGCAGGACGTCATCTGCAAGCCACTCCCAGGTCAAATCCTGCGGCCGCAGCCGGGTGGCGCGGCGCTCCTGGCGCAGGCCGGCCGCTTCCAGTCCCTCACGCATCGCGTGGGCGTCGGGCGTATCCAGGGCAGCCAGTTCCAGCGCCCGGACGTCACTTTCACTGCGCAGCTCGCCCTTCCCCCACAGCGGCGCGCTGGGGTGGATATCGAACGCGGCCAATCGTTCGGCCAGCACCTCGTTCCAGGGCTCGGGCCCGAACGCGGCGCGGCTGCTGTCCAGCATCCACGCTTCGCCCTCCACCGGAGTATTCCAGTTGCCGGCCCGCACCCGTTCGGCCAGCACCCTGTTGAACAGCTCCGAGCGCGCCGCGGACAGCAGGTGGCCGCGTTGGTCGCGACGCATCCGGCGGCCGGCAAACATGGCCAGGGCCGCATCGATGTTGCCGCCACCCCGGCCAAAGCGCTGCTCGCCAAACCAGTTGGGCACGCCTTCAGCCGCAGCGCGGGCAAGCCGTTCCTCAATTGCGGCGCGCTCCCCTTCCACTTCGCGCAGGGTCAGTTCAAAGCGGTTACCCACCAGTGCCCCGCGCGGAACTTTCTTCACGTGCCGGGTCTGCTCGATCACCCGCAGGCCGTCGCCCTCGAGTCCGTCGACCGAAGGGGCTTCGCGTCCTGGCAGATGCACGCTGAAGCGCTGCCGGGTGACCGCGTGGCGGTCCTTCAATCCGGCATAGCCCACCGCCATCTCCGGCACGCCGGCCCAGCGCGCCAGGCGGCGGGCCACTTCGGCGGTATTCAGCCCGCGCTTTTCGATCGTGAGCAGCTCGTGCTCACCGCTGCCGGTGGCCTCGAAGCCGTCGATTTCATCAACCCGGAAATCCTCCGCGACGCTGCGCATCACCGCCTGCAGCACAGGCTCTCCCCAGGCTCGCGGCAATCCACGATCGGAGCCGGCCTCCGGCGTGCTCACGCGCGGACCAGCAGGCACACGACGTGGGCGGCGATGCCCTCTTCGCGACCGAGGTGGCCAAGCTTCTCGTTGGTGGTGGCCTTGACGCTGATCGCGTCAACATCCACCTGCAGATCGGCCGCGATCAACTTACGCATGGCCTGGGCATGCGGCCCGATTTTTGGCCGCTCGCACACGATGGTGATGTCCGCATTGCCCAGCCGCCACCCCCGCGCCGCCACCAGCTCGCGGCAGTGACGCAGGAACAGCCGGCTGTCGGTGTCTTTCCACTGCGGATCACTGGGCGGAAAATGCGTCCCGATATCGCCCATGGCCAGCGCGCCGAACATGGCATCGCACAGCGCATGCAGGGCCACATCGCCGTCACTGTGGGCCACAAACGCGCGATCGTGCGGGATACGCACCCCGCCAATCACCACGTGGTCGCCATCGCCGAAGGCATGCACGTCGAAACCCTGGCCAATACAGAATGGAATGCTGTCAGTCATCCTGCAATGCTACCGCCAACCCGGTCAAATGCGATCGCGGGCTTGGTGGTGGCGTCGATCCGGTCGGACGCGATCGCGGGCCGGCAATGGTGGCCAACCCGCTCAAATGCTCATGCCAACCTGAGTGTAGGAGCGCGCCACGCGCGCGAAGCCGCGTGAATATGATCATTGCCGCGGGCCGTCGGTCCCGGTGGACCGGCCGACGCCATTGCCCGAAGCCAATCGTCACGCGGTTTCGCGCGCATGGCGCGCTCCTACAAAAAACCCCCATCCCGGGTCGCAAGCCGCAAGCCGCAAGCCGCAAGCCGCAAGCCGGTACCCCGGTACCCCGGTACCCCGATACCCGGTACCCCGGCACCCCGGCACCAAACCTTCCCGGAGCCGAGCCTCGCCGTGGCCGGGAGGCCTTTGCGCGTAAGTAAAGGAGGAGGTGGGGCCGCAGGCCGACGCCGGGGGACATGAAGCGCAAAGGCCTGCCGGCCACGGCGGGGCCCGTCAGATCGCACCGCAGCCTCCCGGTCGCGGCGAGGCCCCTCAGATCGCGCCGCCGCCCCCGTTCGCGGCGGGACCACTCAGATCACCGCGTCCCCAACGAAGCGTGCCCAGGTCCAGACACTCACCGCCGCGACAGCAGAAACTCGAAATAAGCCAGATCCGCAGGCGTCGTGATCTTGATATTGTCCTCGCGCCCCTCGATCAGCAGCGGGCGCGCACCCTTGCGCTCCATCGCCATCGACTCGTCAGTCACATCGATGCCCGCAGCCCGCGCCTTTTCCAGCGCCTGCGACAGCTGCAGCCGGCGGAACATCTGCGGCGTCAGCGCGCGCCATAGGCGTTCTCGCGGCTCAGTCCGGTCGATCCCGCCCTCATTGCCCGCCCGCTTGAGCGTGTCACGCACCGGCGCGGCCAGGATCGCGCCTACCGGATCAGCGCGCCCGCGCTCGATCAGCTGGTCCAGATCCGCGAACGCGAGATTCGGCCGGGCGGCATCATGCACCAGCACGAAATCATCCGCCCGCACCTCGTCCGGCAGCGCCTGCAGACCGGCCAACACCGAATCCGCTCGCGACTCGCCACCCACGCAGTGCCGCACCGGCTTGCCTTCCAGCTCGTTCCAGCCCGGCCAGTGCGGGTCATCCCCAGCCAACACCACCACGACTCCGGCCACCCCCGGATGGACCAGCAGGGCGCGCAGGGTGTGGGCCAGCAGCGGCTCACCGGCCGCCTGCAGGTACTGCTTGGGAATGTCAGCGCCGAAACGGCTGCCGCTGCCCGCGGCCGGCACCACCGCCCAGATCACGGCGACGGCTCCGGCTGCCGCTGTACCGGCGGTCGCGCGGACGGCGCATCCACGACCCGGTAGAAGGTTTCCCCGGGCCGGATCATGCCCAGCTCGCTGCGCGCCCGCTCTTCCACCGCGGCTTCGCCGACGGGCGATTTCAGGTCCGCCACCTCGGCCGCCAGCGCGGCGTTACGTTCGCGCAGGCCGTCGTTCTGATGCGCCTGCTGCGTCACCTGGGCGTCCAGCTGCGCCACGTCGCCGGCCCCGCCGATGCCGAACCACAGCCGGTATTGCAGCCATCCCAGCAGCAATGCCAGCACCAGCACGACGAGGGCGAGGAGGCGCATGGCGGCCGGGCCTTACCGCGGCAGCGACACGAACGCGTCGCGCCCGGCGTAGCTTGCTTGCCCGCCCAGCGATTCCTCGATCCGCAGCAGCTGGTTGTACTTGGCCACGCGGTCGCTGCGGCACAGCGAACCGGTCTTGATCTGGGTCGCAGTGGTGGCCACGGCGATGTCGGAAATGGTGGTGTCCTCCGTTTCACCGGAGCGGTGCGAGACCACGGCGGCGTATTTCGCCGCGTCAGCCATCGCGATCGCTTCCAGCGTCTCGGTCAGGGTGCCGATCTGGTTGACCTTGATCAGGATCGAGTTGGCGGTGCCCGACTCGATGCCCTGGCGGAAGATCGCCGGATTGGTCACGAACAGGTCGTCACCCACCAGCTGCACCTTGTCGCCCAGGCGCGCGGTCAGCAGGTTCCAGCCGTCCCAGTCGGCCTCGTCCATGCCATCCTCGATGCTGATGATCGGGTACTGGCTGCACCAGTCGGCGAGGAAATCGACAAACTGCTCGCCGCTCAGGCGCTTGCCCTCGCCAACCAGGTGGTACTTGCCGCTCTCGTGGAACTCGCTGGAAGCCACGTCCAGGCCCAGCAGCACGTCTTCGCCGGCGCTGTAACCGGCCTTGCCGATCGCTTCAAGGATCGTGTCCAGCGCTTCCACGTTGCTGCGCAGGTCCGGGGCGAAACCGCCCTCGTCGCCCACCGCCGTCGACAGGCCATGGCCCTTGAGCACCGACTTGAGCGCGTGGAAGATCTCGGTGCCCGCACGCAGCGACTCGGAGAACGAGTCAAAGCCCACCGGCAGGATCATGAACTCCTGGAAATCGACGTTGTTGTCGGCATGCGCGCCGCCGTTGATGATGTTCATCATCGGCACCGGCAGCACCGGCGCGCGGTCGCCGGCCAGCAGCTTCCACAGCGGGATCTTCTTCGACGCGGCCATCGCGTGGGCGTTGGCCATCGACACGCCCAGCAGCGCGTTTGCGCCCAGCCGGCCCTTGTTCTCGGTGCCGTCCAGATCGATCAGGCGCTTGTCCAGCGCCGCCTGGTCGGCAGCGTCAAAGCCCTTCAGGGTGTCGGCAATGCTGCCGTTGACGTTGGCCACCGCCTTGCGCACGCCCTTGCCCATGTAGCGGGTGCGGTCGCCGTCGCGCAGCTCCACCGCTTCGCGGGCGCCGGTGGAGGCACCGGAAGGAACCATGGCGCGGCCGAAACTGCCGTCCTCAAGCGTGACTTCCGCTTCAAGGGTGGGATTGCCTCGCGAATCGAGGATTTCACGGGCATGGATCTTGGCAATCTTGGTCATGGTCTCGCTTTGTTACCTCAGTGAAAGGCGGTTGGGAGTGAATATTCAGGCGTCGCGTTCGAGGAAGCCACCACGCTTGGTGGCGGCATCCAGTTCAACCAGGGTTTCCAGCAGCGCGCGCATCTTTGCCAGCGGCCAGGCGTTGGGCCCGTCGCTGAGGGCCTTTTCAGGCTCCGGATGGGTTTCCATGAACACCCCGGCCACGCCGACCGCCACTGCGGCCCGCGCCAGGACCGGGATGAATTCGCGCTGGCCACCGCTGGAACCGCCCTGCCCGCCCGGCAGCTGCACGGAATGGGTGGCGTCGAACACCACCGGGCAGCCGGTGTCGCGCATCACCGCCAGCGAGCGCATGTCGCTGACCAGGTTGTTGTAGCCGAAGCTGGCACCACGCTCGCAGACCATGATCTGCTCGTTGCCGGTGGATTTGGCTTTTTCCACCACGGGCTTCATGTCCCACGGCGACTGGAACTGGCCTTTCTTGATGTTCACCGGCTTGCCGGCCGCGCAGGCGCGCAGGATGAAATCGGTCTGCCGCACCAGGAACGCCGGGGTCTGCAGCACGTCGACCACCGAGGCGACCTCGTCCATCGGCGTGTATTCGTGCACGTCGGTCAGCACCGGCACGCCGACCTGGCGCTTCACCTCGGACAGGATCCGCAGGCCTTCCTCCATGCCCGGGCCGCGGAAGCTGCCCAGCGAGGTGCGGTTGGCCTTGTCGAAACTCGACTTGAAGATGAAGGGGATTCCAAGCGCCGAGGTGATTTCCTTCAGCTGCCCGGCCACGTCGACCTGCAGCTGCTCACTTTCGACCACGCATGGGCCTGAAATCAGGAACAACGGCCGATCCAGGCCAACCTCGAAACCGCATAGATTCATGACAAAACCTTCTGTCTGCATGGGTCGGCGCAGGTCACGCCGTGGCTTCCTTCAGCAGCTTGCCACCCGCTTTCTTCTCGCGGGCGGCGCGTACAAATCCGATGAACAGCGGATGGCCGCTGCGCGGGGTGGACAGGAATTCGGGATGCGCCTGGCAGGCAATGAACCACGGATGGTCCGGCAGTTCCACCATTTCCACCAGCAGGTCGTCCAGCGACTTGGCGCTGACCACCAGTCCGGCATCCTCAAGCTGCGTGCGGTAGCGGTTGTTGAACTCGTAGCGGTGGCGATGGCGCTCGGCCACCACGTCCTGTCCATACAGAGCATGGGCACGGGTGCCGGGCTTGAGCCGCTGCTCCTGCAGGCCCAGGCGCATGGTGCCGCCCAGGTCGCTGTCCTCGCTGCGCCTTTCAATTTCGCCGCTATTGGTGCGCCATTCGGTGATCAGCCCGATCACCGGATGCGGACTCTGGCGGTCATTCTCGGTGCTGTTGGCACCTTCCAGCCCGGCCACGTGGCGGGCGAAGTCCACCACCGCCGCCTGCATGCCGTAGCAGATGCCGAAATACGGAATGCCCTTTTCGCGGGCGTACTTTGAAGCCAGCACCTTGCCCTCGAAGCCCCGATCGCCAAAGCCACCCGGCACCAGGATGCCGTCCAGGCCGCCCAATACGGACTCGGCCCCGTCGCGCTCGATGTCCTGCGACTCGATCCACTCCAGGTTCACCCGGGTGCGCTGACGCAGGCCGCCGTGGCGCAGCGCCTCGGCGACGGATTTGTAGGCGTCCTTGTGGTCCACGTACTTGCCCACCACGCCGATGGTGACTTCATCAACCGGGTTTTCCGCGGCATCCACCACGTCCAGCCATTCGGTCAGGTCGGCCTGCGGCGCAACGCGATCGGTCAGGCGCAGCCGCTCCACCACCAGATCGTCCAGCCCCTGCGCATCCAGCCACAGCGGGATTTTGTGGATGTTGTCCATGTCCACCACCGAGATCACTGCCTTCTCGGACACGTTGGTGAACGAGGCGATCTTGCGGCGCTCGCTGTCGGGCAGCGGCTGTTCGCTGCGGCACAGCAGCACGTCGGGCTGGATACCGATCGAGCGCAGCTCCTTGACCGAGTGCTGGGTGGGCTTGGTCTTCAGCTCACCGGCCGCGGCGATGTACGGCACCAGGGTCAGGTGGATGAACATGGCCTTTTCCGCGCCGCGGTCGGTGCGGATCTGGCGGATCGCCTCCAGGAACGGCAGCGACTCGATGTCGCCTACCGTGCCGCCGATTTCCACCAGGCCCAGGTCGTAGCCCTGGGTGGCGGCGTCGATGCAGCGCTTGATCTCGTCGGTGATATGCGGGATCACCTGCACGGTGGCCCCGAGGTAATCGCCGCGACGCTCCTTGGCGATCACGCTCTCGTAGATCTTGCCGGTGGTGATCGAATTCTTGCCCGACAGGCGCACGTTGACGAAGCGCTCGTAATGGCCGAGGTCCAGGTCGGTCTCGGCGCCGTCATCGGTCACGTACACCTCGCCGTGCTGGAACGGGCTCATGGTGCCGGGGTCGACGTTGATATAGGGATCGAGCTTCATCATCGTCACCCGCAGCCCGCGGGTTTCAAGGATCGCGGCGAGCGAAGCGGCGGCAATGCCCTTCCCAAGGGAAGAGACAACGCCTCCGGTGACGAAAATAAGCGGTGTGACAGAACTGGGGGATGGCATGGCGCAGCTGGTCGCTGGAAACCCCTATTCTATACCGCGACCGTGGCGCACTGCGCCCGAGGGCGGCGGCACGCGCTGCGATCCTGGCGCCTGGCGCAGGCCGTAAAAGCGCCAGGCAAAAAAAACGCCCCGCAAATGCGGGGCGCTCCAGAACCGGTGTTCCATCCCTGGATCAGGCCGGATCTTCCTCTTCTTCTTCCTCGACCTGCCAGGCCTCGGCTTCAGCCTGCTCGACCGTGTCTTCGGCGACTTCAGCTTCGTCCACGGCGTCGGCAGCCTGCTCTTCAGCAACGGCAGCCGCTGCGGCAGCCTGCTGCGCGGCCTGCTCGGCGTCACGCAGGGCCTGCTGGTCGACTTCCTGGGCGAAAGCGCCCGGCGCGGCGAAAGCGGCGGCAATCAGGGCGGTGAACAGAATATTGCGCTTGGTCATTGTCGTGTCTCCTGAATCATGAAGTGGATCGAAAATGGAAAAGTGGATCAATCGGCCGCTTCCCCTGACTAGCGACGATGCGAACCCTACGCGCCTTCCCCCTGCCAGCAACTGAACAACAATCTCTTAACGCGACAGGCAAGCCACTGTATTGCAAGGGTTTTCCCCAGATGACAAAGCAATCGCAACATGCTCGACGGAATGGCTGCGCTTCAGGTCCGCGGGGCACTGCCAAGCGCCGTTTCCCGCAGCGGGCGCGCCAACGCGGCTGGTAAGCTAGCCGCCCCCTTTTGCAGCATCCACCGCATGAGCGCCCGCTACAACGCCGTCGATATCGAAGTCCTGACCGGCCTGGATCCGGTCAAACGCCGCCCCGGTATGTACACCGACACTTCGCGCCCCAACCACCTGGTGCAGGAAGTGGTCGACAACTCGGTCGACGAAGCCCTGGCCGGGCACGCCAAGGTGATCGAGGTGACCCTCTACAGGGACGGCAGCTGCGAGGTCTCCGACGACGGGCGCGGCATGCCCGTGGATATCCACCCCGAGGAACAGGTTCCCGGCGTGGAGCTGATCCTGACCCGGCTGCACGCGGGCGGGAAGTTCAGCGACCGCAACTACACCTTTTCTGGTGGCCTGCACGGCGTTGGCGTGAGCGTGGTCAATGCCCTGTCCACCCGCCTGGACGTGGCGATCAAGCGCGACGGCAACGAATACGCGATGTCATTCGCGGCGGGCGATCGGGCTTCTGAACTCGACGTGGCCGGCACCGTTGGCAAGCGCAACACCGGCACCCGGCTGCGCTTCTGGCCGGACCCGAAGTACTTCGACACGGCGAAATTCGCGCTGCGCCCGCTGCGCCACCTGCTGCGGGCCAAAGCCGTCCTGTGCCCGGGCCTGACCGTAAAACTGTATGACGAGGCCACCGACGAGCGCGACGAATGGCGTTACGAGGATGGCCTGCTCGACTACCTGCGCGGCGAGCTGTCCGGACGTGAGCTGCTGCCGCCGGAGCTGTTTACCGGCAGCCTGGCGCGCGATACCGAGATCGTGGACTGGGCTGCAGCCTGGGTCATTGAAGGCGAGCTGGTGCAGGAGAGCTACGTCAACCTGATCCCCACCGCCCAGCACGGCACTCATGTGAACGGCCTGCGCTCGGGGTTCACCGACGCGCTGCGCGAGTTCTGCGACTTCCGCAGCCTGCTGCCGCGCGGGGTCAAGCTGGCGCCGGAAGACGTGTGGGACCGGGTGTCGTTTGTGCTCAGCCTGAAGATGACTGACCCGCAGTTCTCCGGCCAGACCAAGGAGCGGCTGAGCTCGCGCCAGGCGGCCGGTTTCATCGAGGGCGCTGCCCACGACGCCTTCAGCCTGTGGCTCAACCAGCACGTGGAGCTGGGCGAAAGAATCGCCCAGCTGGCGATCGAGCGGGCCAGCGCGCGGCTCAAGACTGAAAAGCAGATCGTCCGCAAGAAGGTCACCCAGGGTCCGGCGCTGCCCGGCAAGCTGGCCGACTGCATCAGCCAGGACCTGTCGCGCACCGAGCTGTTCCTGGTGGAGGGCGATTCGGCCGGCGGCAGCGCCAAGCAGGCCCGCGACAAGGATTTCCAGGCCATCCTGCCGCTGCGCGGCAAGATCCTGAACACCTGGGAGGTTGCCTCGACTTCAGTGCTGGCCAGCGAGGAAGTGCACAACCTCGCCATCGCCATCGGCTGCGACCCGGGCAAGGACGACATCTCCGGCCTGCGCTACGGCAAGGTGGTGATCCTGGCCGACGCCGACTCCGACGGCCTGCATATCGCCACGCTGCTGGCAGCGCTGTTCCTGCGCCACTTCCCGGCGCTGGTGGCCGCGGGCCATGTGTTCGTGGCCATGCCGCCGCTGTACCGGGTCGACGTGGGCAAGCAGGTGTTCTATGCGCTCGACGAGGAAGAAAAACGCCTGCTGCTGGAGAAGATCGAGCGCGACAGGATCAAAGGCACGGTCAACGTCACCCGCTTCAAGGGCCTGGGCGAGATGAACCCTTCGCAGCTGCGCGAATCCACCATCCATCCGGACACCCGCCGCCTGGTGCAGCTGACCGTCGACGAGGGCACCGAAACCCATTCACTGATGGACATGCTGCTCGCCAAGAAGCGCTCCGGCGACCGCAAGGCCTGGCTGGAAGAAAAGGGCGACCTGGCCACCCTGGAGGTCTGACCCGCTGCCCTGGCAGGAGCGCGCATGGCGCGCTCCTACACGAGGGTGGCCTGGAGCAGGCGCCGTAGCAGGTCCTGCGCGACCTCGGCTTTCTCCGGCAGATACTTGAAACTGCGCTCATCCATATAGGCGCGCTGGCTGGCCTCCATCTGCACCGCGTCGATCCCGTTGGCAGGGTCGCCGTAATACCGGGTGATATGCCCGCCCTTGAAGCGTCCGTTGACGACGAAGTCGTAGTCGTCCTGCCCGGCCAGCACCGACTCCAGCCGCTGCTGCAGCGCCGGCGAACAGCTCGCCCCGCCCGCCGTGCCCAGGTTCATGTCCGGAAGCCTGCCTTCGAACAGGAACGGCAGCTCGCCGCGGATCGAATGCCCTTCCCACAGCACGACCCGGCCGTGAAGCCCGCGCAGCCTCTCCAACTCGGCCCGCAGCGCCTGGTGGTAAGGCCGCCAATACAGCTCCACCCGCTCCGCGATCTCGTCCGGCGTCGGCTCCTGCCCCTCCAGATACACCGGCTCCTCGCTGAAGCGCACCACCGGGCACAGCCCGGTCGTGTTCTGCCCCGGGTACAGCGACACGTCGTCTTCCGACCGGTTGAGATCAACCACATAGCGCGAATGCGTCGGCACGATCATCGACGCCCCCAACTCACGGGCGAACGCATACAGCCGCGCGATGTGCCAGTCCGTATCCGGCACCTGCCGCGCCTCCGGCGTCAGCCGCGCCGCAATCTCATCGGGAACGAAAGTGCCATCGTGCGGCACGCTCACCAGCAGCGGCGCCGTGCCCCTGTGCAACGTAAAAATGTCCATCCACACATTGTGCCGGAACGGCAGGCACCACTCACCGCATCAGCACAAACTCTTCCGCACTGGTTGGATGGATCGCCATCGTGTCGTGCAGGTCATCCAGGGTCACACCGCGCTTCAGCGCCACCGCGAATCCCTGCAGGATCTCGTCAGCCGCCTCACCAAACGCGTGGATACCCACCACCCGCTGCTCCTCGCCCACGCACACCAGCTTGAACAGACTGCGCAGCGGCCTATCCGCAAGCCCCTGCAGCATTGGCCGGAAGCTGCTGCGATACACCTGCACCGCATCCCCATGCTGCTCGCGCGCCTGCTTTTCGGTCAGGCCGATGCCACCCAGCGGCGGATGGGAGAACACCACGAACGGAACGTCGTTGTAGTCCAGCTTCGAATCGGGCCTGCCGCCAAACACCCGGTCCATCAGCCGGCGCGCCGCGGCGATTGCCACCGGGGTCAGGGTCAGCTGCCCGGTCACATCACCGACCGCGTAGATCCCGGGCGCGCTGGTGTTCTGGTAATCGTCCACCTGCACCTCGCCCTTTTCGCCGAGGGCGACTCCGGCCTGCTCCAGCCCGATACCCGCAGTGCTGGGCTTGCGGCCGATGGCGAACACCACTTCGTCATACGGCCCGCTGGCCGCACCCGATGTATCCACCAGCACCAGCCGCCCGTCGTCACCGCGCTGCAGCTCCTGCAGCTCGTAGTCCAGATGCAGGCCGACACCCAGATGGCGGTAGTTGCCCTGCAACTGCTCCACCACCTCGGCATCCATCTGCTTGAGCAATCGCCCGCCACGCGCGAACACATCCGCCCGGGTGCCCAGCGCCTGCAGCATGCCGGCCAGCTCCACGCTGATGTAGCCGCCGCCGAACAGAGCCACCCGCTCCGGCGCCCGGTCCCAGTCGAAGAAATCATCCGAGACGCCGCCATGCTCCGCGCCGGGCACATCCGGCCTGACGGGATGCGAGCCCGTGGCCAACAGCACGTGCGGCGCGCGCAGCTGTACGCCGCCTGCCTCCACCACGTGCGCATCCACCAGCACCCCACGATGCGGCACCAGGCTCACCCCGGCCTCGTCGAGCCGGCGGCGATAGCTCTCGTGGATCCCCGAGATATAGCGCTGCCGGTCCACCAGGAACTCGCGCCAGTCCAGCTCGGCGCTGGTAGGCACGTTGAAACCCAGCCGCGCGGCAACATCGATCTTCGCCGCCAGGTCCGCGGCCAGCCACATGGCCTTCTTTGGCACGCAGCCCAGGTTGACGCAGGTGCCGCCCAGGTCGGCCGGCTCCAGCAGCGCCACGCGGGCGCCATGTTCGGCAGCGCGGAAGGCGCCGGCCAGGCCACCAGAGCCGCCGCCCACCACGATCAGGTCGTAATCAAAACCGCTTTTGTCATTCATGCAAATCGCGCCGGGTCGAACGGCGCCGGATCCAGGTGTGGGTCGAGCCCGCAGATCAACTCGGCCATCAGCCGACCGGTGGCGGTGCTCATGCTGACCCCGAGCATACCGTGGCCGGTCGCCAACCAAAGGTGACGATGCCCGGGTGCCCGGCCCAGCAGCGGCAGGTCGTCCACGCTCAAAGGCCGCCAGCCGTACCACTCTTCCTGCTTCTCCGGGCCGACCGGCTGGTGCAGGTATTGCGCCGCCCCGCGCTCAAGCGCATCCAGCCGGCGGCGGTTGAGGCTGGTGTCATAGCCGGAAAATTCCATGGTGCTGCCAAGGCGGAAGCCGCTGTCCCAGGCGCTCACGCACACGCTTGGCCCGTGCAGCACCAGCGGACGCTTCGGCACCAGCGCGGGGCGCGAATAGGTGATGGAGTAGCCCTTGCCCGGCTGCACCGGCACCCGGAGCCGCAGCGCGCGTGCCATCTGCCCCAGCCACGCCCCGGTAGCGAGGATCAGATCACGCCCGCGGAAGCTTCCGCCGGAGCTGTTCACGGTGACGCCATCGTCATCGGAATCGATCGCGTTGACGCTGCAGTGCTCCACGATGACGCCGCCGTGCTCCCGCACCGCCCGGGCAAGGCCGGCAACGTAGCGGTCCGGACGCAGGCGCGCATCACCGGGAAAGCGCACGACCTGCACCACGCCGTCGCGCAGCGCCGGTTCGTCGCGCACATACGCGGCGCCGTCGATGCGCTCGTAGGGCACGCCGATCTCATCCAGCAGCGCCAGTTCGGCAGCAAATTCGGCCACGTGCTTTTCCGAGCGGAACACGTAGTCCACGCCGGATGGCTCGTATTCGCAGTCCAGCCCGTAGCGCTCCACCCAGTCGGGCAGCGCATCACGCGCTGCAGTCAGGATTGCGAGCCTGGCTTCGGCTCCGCGCCGCCAGTCGCGCGGATTGCAGCGTCGGGCAAAGCCGAGCAGCCACTTCCACAGGGCCGGGTCGAAGCGGGGTTTCAGGTAGAAGGGCGCGTCCGGCGTCAGCATCCAGCGCAGCGCCATGGTCACCGAACCCGGGGCCGACAGCGGCGCTGCGTGGCTGGGTGTGATGGTGCCGCAGTTGCCGTGCGAGCTGCCGCCGCCCACCCGGCCGGCGTCCAGCACGCGCACGCGGCGCCCCTGTTCAAGCAGGGCCAGCGCGCTGGCCAGGCCAATCACCCCGCCGCCGACGATCAGCACATCATCCGTCGCATCCATGCGCGGAGTTTACGTGCCGGAGGACTGCCTGCGCAGCGCCGGTCGCGTGCCGTAGGTGAGCCAGCGCCACAGCCATTCCAACGGACCGAACCGGTAGCGCTGCAGCCACCAGCGGCTGGCCAGCACCTGCAGCGCGAACACCACCAGCGCCAGCACCACCAGCCCGGCCGGCGGGATCCTCCCCCACATGGCCAGCCCATAGCCGTAGAACACCAGCGAAGCGAGCAGGGACTGACCCAGATAGTTGGTCAGCGCCATGCGGCCGGCCGGAGCCACCGCTGCCAGCATCCGTTGGCCAACGTGTGATTGCCAGGCGAGCGACGCCAGGCCCAGATAGGCCAGCGACAGCGGCAGCGCGCCAAGCTGGTGCAGGCTGGCGGCGAACACGCTGGGCGCATCCACCATTCCATCGGGATAGGTCACCGCGATCGATGCCGACCACAGGGTCAGGCCCAGTCCCAGCGGCAGGCAGGCCGCCGTCAATTTCAGGAGAAAATGCCGGTGGGCGGCGACGTCGCGCAGCAGGCCGGAGCGAAGCAGCCAGCTTCCGATCAGGAACATGGACAGCGCCATTGGAACGATCAGCACGTTCATGGAGACCAGGCTGGAGAAGTCCGCCAACCGCTGTGCGCTGACCGCGGCGAATCCACCGCCGGCATAGATCGCGCCCGCGTGCAGCCCCGCAACCGTCTGCGCGGTGGACTCCGCACGCAGGTTGGCCAAGGCATCCGCGGGCATCGCCATCAGCGCGAGCGCGGTCAGCAGGCTCAAGGCCGCCACGGCGGAAAACATCAGCAGCCCGGCAACAAGCTGGCCGCGCGGCGCAAGGCCACGAAAGGCGAGCATCAGCAGACCTGCAACTGCATAGGTGTGCAGGATGTCTCCCACCCACAGCAGCAGCGCATGGGCCACGCCCAGCACCAGCAGTACCAGCATGCGGCGCACGTACGGCCGGGTGGATGCCCCGGCCGCGGCCGCCCGCTCGGCCATCAGGGCAAAGCCGGCGCCGAACAGAATCGAAAACAGGATCCAGAACTTGCCCGCCACGAATATGTGCAGGCCCCAGGCCGCGGCGTAGTCCAGGCTTTCCAGTCCGGGCAGGATTCCCCGGTCGAACTCCTGCCAGGGCCGGGTGAACCAGGGCAGATTGACCAGGAAGATGCCGAGCAGCGCCCACGCACGCAGCGCATCAAGCAGTTCGATCCGCTCGCCCGCCGCGGTCGGCTTGAACGGCGTCTGGTCCCGGCTCATGGCCGCCCTCCCCTGTGCCAACCCGCTCAAAGTCCCCTCACCCGGTGCACTGACGCACCGGGTGAGGGTCAAAACGCCAGATCAGTGCTGGTGACCGCCATCGCCGTGCACGTGGCCGTGTTCGATCTCGGCCGCATCGGCCTCGCGCACTTCGATGATCTCGATATCGAAGGTGAGGTCCTTGCCGGCCATCGGGTGGTTCAGGTCCACGTCCACCACGCTCATGCCCACCTTCTGCACCGTCACCGGGCGCGGGCCGAAGTTGGTGGTCAGCACCACCTGCTCGCCCGCCGCCAGGCGCTGCTTGCCAAAGTGCTTCTTCGGCACCCGCTGGGTCAGGTCCGGGCGACGCTCGCCGTAGGCATCGGCGGCCACTACGTCGGCGCTGAAGGTATCGCCCGCCTCGTGCCCGTCCATCGCCTTTTCCAGGCCCGGGATGATGTTGCCGTGCCCGAACAGGATTGCCAGCGGCTCACCCTCGCGGGAGCTTTCGACGGGCTCCTGCCCGGTCTCGGAAACGGTGTAGTGGAAGCGGACAACGCGGTCCTTTTCGATCTTCATGGGCAACGGTACCTGGTGGGGCGGCGCTGGGCCGCGCTTGTCATTGAAAGGTGGATTCGGCCAAGATGCGGCCGTGAGTACTGCGCATTATCCGGGCAGCGGCCCTGCCGCGCCAACCCGAACGTCACGGCGCCATTGGCGGCTGGCCTGCCTGCTGGTCGTCGCCGCTGCCGTAACGGCTGGCTGCGGGGGCAAGCAGACCCGCCCCGCTTCCCCGGCCCAGCCCTCCCCATCCGGCAACCAGTGGCCGGTCATGTCGCCCGCTGACCCGGCTGCGGCCAATTCAGTCACCATCCGCGCCATCGGCCTGGTGGGCACGCCCTACCGGTATGGCGGTAACACGCCCCAGGGCGGGTTCGACTGCAGCGGACTGGTCAACTACGTCTACAGCGACATGCTGGGCCTGCGTCTGCCGCGCACCACGCGTGAACTGTTTTCCTGGCAGGGCCCGCGCATTGCGCCAGAGCGCCTGGCAGCCGGCGACCTGGTGTTTTTCGGCAGTCGCGGCAATGTCAGCCACGTGGGCATCTACGTGGGGGAAGGACGTTTTGTCCACGCTCCCAGCAGCGGAGGCACCGTGCGGCTGGATCATCTGGAAGGCCATTACTGGCGCGATCACTACACCGGCGCGCGTCGCGTGCTTGGCGGATCCTGAATACGGGGAGCGGGCTGGATCCTGCAAACGCGCACTGAACCAGAGGCGTGAAGATGCGATACACGTCACGCTTATTAACTTTAAATTAACAAAGAGACGACATTCGTCCGGCACCATCACGCCTCACTGACATCTGTGAATCAAGCCGCGTGACGATCGAAGACCCAAGTCAAGGCCGCCAAGCTGCCGCCCCAACCTCCGCCTCCCGACTTCGTCAACGGGCCGCCACCCTGCTCTTTTCCGCACTGCTGTGTGCCGGTGCAGCGCCGGCGTTCGCCGCCACGGGGCTGGCCACCGACAGCGCGGACGGGTTCCCGATTTCCACCTCGATCAGCCAGCAGCTGTCCGATCCGCTGCCGGCCTCCAGCCGCGAACTGCTGTTCGCCGCCGACGTGAACCAGCTGATCACCACCGCAGCAGACCTGCAGATCGATCTGGACCCCGCGCCGCAGACCGGCGTGCGGCAGAACCTGTTGCAGCGCGGTCTGGCCCTGCTGGGCACGCCCTACCGCTGGGGCGGCACCTCGCCCGAACGTGGCTTCGACTGCAGCGGACTGGTCAGCTACGTTTTCAAGACCACCCTGGGAATTGACCTGCCGCGCGTGTCGCGCGACATGGCGCGCGCCGGCGAGCCCGTGGAACGCACCCAGATGAACCCGGGCGACCTGGTGTTCTTCGCCCTGCGCGGCAGCCGCATCGACCATGTCGGCATCTATCTCGGCGAAGGCCGTTTCCTGCACGCTCCGCGCACCGGCCGCGACGTGTCCGTCTCGGCGCTGGACGGTGGCTACTGGGCCGGCAAGTTCAAGCACGCGCGCCGCGTCGCCACGCAGTAGGCAGACCGGCAACAGCATGACGACAGCAGGCCGCCTTCGGGCGGCCTGTCTGTTTGTGGCTCGCCCTCAGGAGTCCGGGGACTCCGGACCGGAACGCCAGTCAGCATCCCGGTGGCCGACCAGCTCGCTGCGCGCGCAGGCGATCCAGCTGCTGTCCGCCTCCAGCAGCCAGCCGCCGGTAAAGGCGGAAAACGCGGGCAGGATGCTCTGGTGCGGGTCGAGGGCGAGCGCCGGATGACGGCCGGGCAGACCCGGGAGCCGCACCACCGGATGCACGTGGCCGCAGATGACGTGTCCGGCATCCGGCTCCGGGGCTTCGACAGGCATGTGGCGGAAGCGGAACGGACCGTCTGCAACGTCATCGGGCAGGTGCACCACGCCGGCGGCATCCGCCACCAGGGCGCGGTCGTGGTTGCCGGCGATCACGCTGCAGCTGCAGTCCGGATGGGCATCGAGAAAAGCCCGCCAGACCGCTTCTACCCGCGGTTGCCTCGGGCCGTGCAGGAAGTCTCCGAGCACCCATAGCTGGCTGGCGCCGGTTGCCCGAAGCAGGACGCCGAGTCTGGCCAGGTCGTGACTGGTGCCGCCGCTGGGAACCGCAATGCCGGCTGCGCGCAGAATGTCGCCCTTGCCCAGGTGCAGGTCGGCGATCAGCAGCCTCCGGCGCGCCGGCCAGTACAGCGCGCGATCGGCCAGCAGGCGTATCGGTTCGCCGGCGATCAGCAGGTCAACTGCGCTGCGTGAAGGATCATCCATGGCGCTTCTCCAGCTGCTCGGCCGCACGGCGCACGCGGGTGCGCCAGTCCTCGGTGCTGAGCTGGCCGCGCACCGATTCGGCCCACAGCGGGAATGCCAGCGGAGTCAGTCCACGCGGGCGGTGCAGGTCGAGCCGGCGCCCCCGACAGCGTTCCAGCGCCTGGGCCAGGCGGCGCACTTCCAGCTGCGATTCCAGCACTTCGCGCTCGGCCTGGGCCAGCAGAACGTGGCTGGGATCATGCCGCTGCAGCACATCGAACAGCAGGCCGCTGGAGGCCTGCAGCTGGCGCAGCGACCGGGCCGCGCGGCCGGGCAGCGACGGCGGCAGCAGACCGGCAACGCGCGCGATCTCACGGAACTGGCGCCGGGCAAGCTCGCCCAGATTGAGGCTTTCGCGCAGATCTTCCAGCAGGCTTTCGCCGGCCAACATGCGGGCTAGCAGCGCCGACTCCGGCCAGGCTTCCGCCTGGGCATTGAGCACCAGGCCGTAGTCGTTCACCGCCCATGAAAAGGTATTCGGTGCCTCGCGTGCCCAGCGCAGCGCCAGCAGCGGTGCCAGGCCTTCATGTACCGCCCGGCCGGCAAACGGGAACACGAACAGGTGCCAGCCCTGGCGGGTCTTCATCGCCTCCACCAGCAGGGTGTCCGGCGTGGGCAGGGCGGAGATCGCGGCCTGCAGTTTCAACAGCGGGGCAAGCGCCCGCATTTCCGGGCTTTTCACCGGCTCGGCAAGGATCGCTTCCACTTCCTCGCCCAGCTCGCCTGAAAGTGGCATGCGTCCACCCTGCCAGCGCGGCACGGTCCCCTCGCCCTTGCCGGCGATGCGCACGTACGCGGTCATGTCCTTGAACTGCACCAGCTCCAGGGTGCGCCCGGCGAACTGGAAGCGGTCACGCGGGCGCAGCCGCGAAACAAACGTCTCTTCCACCACGCCCAGGTACCCGCCCTTGAGGAAGCGCACCTGCACACCGCCATCGCTGGTGATGGTGCCGATCGACAGCCGGTGGCGGAAGGCGACGCGGCGCTCGTGCACCCGGTAGACGCCGTCGTCGTCTCGCACCACGCGCCGGTAGTCGGGGTAGGACTCCAGCGCGTTGCCGCCGCGCACGATGAAGTCCAATACCGCCTGCCACGCGGAATCGGACAGGCTGGCGAAGGCGTGAGTGCCGCGCACTTCTTCCCGCAGCGCATCCGCCTGGAACCCGCCGCCCAGCGCCAGCGTGACGCAGTGCTGGGCCAGCACATCCAGCGACAGGCGCGGCGGCGGGCGCGATTCGATTCTTCCCGCCGCCAGCGCGCGCCGCGCTGCCGCGTACTCGGCGAGTTCCAGCGCATGGGTGGGCACGCACACCACGTGGCCCGCCTCGCCCGGCCGGTGCCTTGCCCGGCCGCCGCGCTGCAGCAGCCGCACCATGCCCTTGGGACTGCCCACCTGCAGCACCTGGTCGACCGCGGGGAAATCAACGCCAAGATCCAGACTGGAGGTGGCCACCACGCAGCGCACGCTGCCATCGCGCAGCCCCTGCTCGGCGGCACTGCGCAGGCTGGCGTCGAGCGAACCATGATGAAGCGCCAGGGTGGATGGATCATCCAGCCAGACCGACTGCAGCGCGCGATGCCACAGCTCGGCCTGCGAACGCGTATTGGTGAACAGCAGGCTGCTGCCGCTGCGTTGCAGCACCTCGGCGACGCGCTCGAGCTGCGACAGGCCGAGGTGCCCGGCCCACGGAAAGCGTTCACCGCTACCGGGAAGCAGCGTTTCCAGGGTCATCTTCCTGCGACGCGGCGCGGTCAGGATCGGCGCGTCCGGGCGGTGCGGGAGCAGCACGTCGCGCGCCTCTTCCAGGTTTCCAAGCGTGGCCGAAAGGCCCCAGATGCGGGCACCCGGTGCCAATACGCGCAGCCGCGCCAGGCTCAGCTGCAGCAGCACACCGCGTTTGTTGCCCAGCAGCTCATGCCACTCATCCACCACCACGCCGCGCACGCCGGAGAAGATGCCGCCGGCATCGGGATAGGACAGGGCCAGCGACAGCGATTCGGGCGTGGTCACCAGCACGTCGGCCAGCCCGCGCCGGGCCAGGCGGCGGTCGCGTGCACCCGCGTCGCCGGTGCGCATGGCCACGGTCCAGGGCACGCCGAGGGCTTCGATCGGATCGCGCAGCGCACGCGTGGTATCGGCAGCCAGCGCGCGCAGCGGGGTGATCCAGAGCAGGCGCAGGCGCGGCGGCGCGTTGGCTGGCGTGCGCTTCGGCGCGGGTGCATCCCCCAGGCGCAGCGCCTCAAGCAGCGGGCCGCCCGCCGCGGCCAGGGTCTTGCCGCTGCCGGTGGGCGTGACCAGCAGGCCCGATTCGCCGCGCAGATAGTGTTTCCAGGCGGTCCGCTGGAACGGCGCCGGGCGCCAGCCCCGGGCGGCGAACCAGTCTGTCAGCGGCGCCTCGGTCCGGCCGCGCCGTCGTGGCGGCGTTGGGCCCATCACCGCGCCAGTGCCTGCAGGGTCTCCAGACGATCGGCTTCGCCGGCCGGCTCGTCCTCGCGCCAGCGCAGGATCCGCGGGAAGCGCACCGCGATACCTGATTTGTGGCGACGGGACACGTTCACGCCCTCGAAGCCCAGCTCGAACACGTGCACCTGCTGCACCGCGCGCACCGGCCCGAAGCGCTCCAGCGTGTTGGCCCGGATCCAGCGGTCCAGGCGCAGAATCCCGGCGTCGTCGAGCCCCGAGTAGGCCTTGGCCACGGGCACCAGCGCGTCGCCATCCCACAGGCCGAAGGTGTAGTCGGTAAACAGCATGCTGCGCCGGCCGCTGCCGGACTGGGCGTAGATCAGCACCGCGTCGATGGTGAGCGGATCCACCTTCCACTTCCACCAGTCGCCGCGTTTACGGCCGTGGCGGTAGGGCGAATCGGTGCGCTTGAGCATCAGGCCTTCCACGCCCAGATCGCGCGAGCCCTCCCGCAGTCCGGCGGCGCGTTCCCAGCTGGATGTCTCGACGCGGGGTGACAGGACGATACGCGGCTTGTCCTCTCCATCCGCGGTCTGTAAGCCGCCCAGCAGTTCGGTCAGCACCCTGCGCCGCTCGTGCAGCGGGCGCTGGCGCAGGTCTTCGCCTTCCAGCTCCAGCAGGTCATAGGCCAGCACCCGCGCAGGTGCGGCGGATAATGATTTCGGTCCCGGCTTCAGCCGCTGGATGCGGGTCTGCAGCGCGCTGAAGGGCATCGGCATCGACTCGCCCGGCTGCCAGGCCAGCAGCTCGCCATCGATCACGCAGTCATGCGTCAGCAACTCTGCCGCCGCTTCGATCTCTGGAAAGCGGCCGTCCATCCGCTCCTCCCCACGCGACCACAGCGCCACATCGTTATTGCGACGGATCAGCTGCAGGCGGATTCCGTCCCACTTCCATTCCAGCAGCCAGTCCGCGATGGGCCCCAGCGCGTCCGGTTCACCCTCCAGCGGCGAAGCCAGGAAGAACGGATACGGCAGCGCGGCGTCGCCTTTCTGGGGTTCGAGCGAAAGCAGGCCCTGCAGGAAGTCTTCGCTGGGCGTCCAACGCCCGAGCATGCGCTGGGCAATCAGGGCGATATCAACCCCGGACATTTCCGCCAGCGCCCGCTGCACCAGACCCTGCGACACGCCGACCCGCAGTGCCCCGGTGAGGAGCTTGTTGAAGGCCAGCCGCTCGCGGAAGGCAAGGCTGCGCCAGGCACCCACCACTACCGCGCGGCGCACTTCAGGATCGGCGTTCGCCACCGGGACCAGGCGCTGTTCGATCCATTCCGCCAGCCCAATGTCGGCCATCGCTTCATCGGCCGGATCGTCCAGCAGCAGCGCCAGGGTTTCGGCCAGGTCACCCACCTGGTGATGACAGGCTTCCACCAGCCACTCAGGGGTGCCGGCTTCCTCGCCGATCCAGGCACGAAGCTCACCGGTACCGGCAATCTTCCTGCGCGCGCCGCTCACCTTTCCGCCAGCCAGCAGCCACAGGGCCCACGCCGCATCACGGGGTGGCGCGTCACGGAAATAATCGATCAGCGCGCACCGCTTGTCGGTGGTGCCAGTGCTGCGGTCAAGGCGCTCGTAGAGGGCGGCGAAGCGGCGCATCAGTCGTCCTCGCCATACCCGGTGACGCCATACCCGGTGACAAACGTGCCCGTGTCGATGCCGCGCTCGTTGAGCACGCGCACCAAGGCGTCGGTATCGCCGTGGGTGGCAATGACCCGGCGCGCCCCGGTTTCTTCCACGGTGCGCAGCAGCGCCGGCCAGTCGGCATGGTCGGACACCACGAAACCGCGGTCGTAGTTGCGCCGCCGGCGGTTGCCGCGGATTCGCATCCAGCCCGAGGCAAAACCCTGCTGGGCCCGGCGGAAACGCCGGATCCACGGACTGCCGGCCGCCGAGGGCGGCGCGATCACCAGCCGGCCGGCAAAGTCGGCGCCGCGCGCTTCATCAGCGACCCGCTGCGTGTCCAGCATGTGCACACCGGCCTGGCGGTAGACCTGCACCCCGGCATCGATGGCGCCGTGCAGCCAGGCCGGGCGATCGGTGTGCGCGGCCAGCTCGGCCAGCACCCGCTGCGCCTTGCCCAGCGCATAGGAATAGAGGATCGCGACCTCACCATTGGCTTCACACTCCGCCCGCCAGGCTTCAATCTCCGCTGCTACTTCCGAGGCCGGCGGCCAGCGATAGATCGGCAGGCCGAAGGTCGATTCGGTAATGAACACATCGCAGGGCACCACCTCGAACGGCAGGCAGGTCGGATCCGGATCGCGCTTGTAGTCGCCGGAAGCCACCCAGACCTCGCCCCCAGCTTCGATCCGCACCTGGGTCGAACCCAGCACGTGTCCGGCCGGGTGGAATGACACCACCGCATCGCCGATGCGCACCCGCTCGCCCAGCGCGTGCACCCGGTAGTCCTGCTGACCCAGGCGCCACTCAAGGATCGGCAGGCCTTCTTCGGCGACGTAGTAGCAACCCATGCCGCCGCGCGCGTGATCACCGTGGCCGTGGGTGATGACGGCGCGGGGCACCGGGCGCCACGGGTCAATGTGGAAATCACCGGGCGGGCAGTACAGGCCTTGCGGCGTCAGCACCACCAGATCGCCCGGCACGGTCACGCCCTCGCTCAGCGCAGGTCGACCTGGCCGACCTTGTCCTTGAAATCCTTCTTCGGGTCCATGCCGAACAGCATCTTGACGCCGGCCAGCATGCTGCTGGCATCCGTCCACACCTCGGCGTCCTCGGTATCCAGCCGCAGCAGGCGCAGCTTCGGATCGTCCTTGCCCTCATACCAGGCCGAGACAAACGGATTCCAGAGGCGCTCCACCACCGCGCGGTCGGTATCCACGCGCAGGGTGCCGCGGATGCTGGCGAACAGGTCATGGCCTTTGGAAGCGAAGCCGGCAACTGCCCGGCCACCGCCCTGTCCGAGCTGCTGCACCAGCGCGTTGTCGGCCGAGGTGAAGAACCAGATCGGCGAGCGGCGCTCCTCGCACTGGGCGGTCATCGGCCGGGCGTGGCCGTCTTCCTTGCCGTCCAGCCCGAGCATGACTGTGCGGTCGTCTTCCAGGGCCTTCCAGAATTTTTCTTCGAGTTCGCGGGGATCGGTCATCGTTCGCTCCGGGTGGGGGTTGGAGCCCGATGTAATCACCGCGCGGGTGACAGCCGCGTTGGCGCCCGCTGGCTATCTGCTGTCGGAGACCTCTTCCACGCCGATGTTGCTGGAAGCGCGCTCGTAGGCTTCGCGGTCCAGCAATCCGGTCTCCTTGGCCACCAGCACCGGCACCAGCATCTGCCCGGTCACGTTGGTCATGGTGCGCATCATGTCCAGGATGCGGTCGATCGCCAGCAGGATGCCCAGCACCTCCAGCGGCAGCCCGGCAGCGCTCAGCACCACCGTGGCCATCACCACGGCCGTGCCCGGCACCCCGGCGGTGCCGAAGCTGCCCAGCACCGAGGCCAACAGGATGATCATGTACTGGGCGGCGCTCAGCTCGATCCCGTAATACTGCGCGGCGAACACTGCCGCCATCGCCGGGAAAATCGCGCCGCAGCCATCCATCTTGATGCTCGCGCCCAAAGGCACCGCAAAGGCGGCGTAATCCTTGTCCACGCCCAGGTTGTGGGTGGCGCTGCGCAGCGCCACCGGCAGCGACGCAAAGCTGGACGAGCTGGCGAACGCCACCTGCATGGCCGGCGCCGCCCCGCGGAAGAACTTGATCGGGTTCAACCCATGGGTCAGCAGCAGGCCGCCATAGACGAACACGATGTGCAGCGCGCAGGCCACGTAGATCGCGATCACGAAATTGCCCAGCGGCAGCAGCTGTTCGAAGCCGTAGGTCCCCACCAGGGCGCCGATCAGGCCGAAGGTGCCGATCGGGGTCACCTCCAGCACGAAGCGGGTGACCTGGATCATCGCTTCGCTGCCCTGACCGACGACCTTGCGCAGCGCTTCGGTGCGATCGCCCAGCTTCACCAGGGCGAAGCCAAGCAGGCCGGCGAAGAAGATCACCTGCAGGATATTGCCCTCGGCCAGCGCCGCGAACGGGTTGGTCGGCACGAGGTCCAGCACCACCTGGACCGGGGTGGGCACGTCGCGCGGCACGAAGTCCGCCGGTGGCAGCAGGTCCACGCCGTGGCCGAGGCTGATGAACGAGGAGACCGCGAACGCCACGCCCACCGCCAACACCGCGGTGGCCGCGAACCAGCCGAAGGTACGGCCGCCCAGCTCGGCCATCCTGTGCTGCCCGTGCAGCGCCGAGACCGCGTTGAGCACGGCGAAGAACACCAGCGGGACGGCGATCATGCGGATCAGGTTGATGTACAGGGTGCCCAGCGGCTGCAGCCAGGTGCCGGCAGCGGGGCCCATCAGCCAGCCCACCAGCGCGCCCAGCACGAAGCCCGCGGCCACGCGCTGCCAGAAGGGAATTCGGAACCACCAGGCCATGGCACACCGTCGTCATTACAGGGAACAGGAGACCTTAACCCAGCGCCGCGCCCCGGCGCGGTCTTCTAACTGCAACACAGCAGCGCACCAGCGGCGGCATAATGGCCGCTTTACATTTCCCGCCCCCGAGATCGATGCGCATTCCTGTCCTGTGTTGTCTTGCCACCCTGCTCGCCGCCTGCGCCACGCCCGTCCGTGACCAGGCTCCCACCGCCGCCCGGGCACTCAACATCGCACCCATCGCAGTGCCCACCATCGAGCGACCCGCGGGTGAAACTCCGCAGTGGTGGTTCCAGAGCGGTGCGGCCGCGGCCGCCGAACGCGGCGCGATGGAGGGCAATGCCCGCAACGTGATCCTGTTCGTGGGCGACGGCATGAGCCTGACCACCGTGGCCGCCGCCCGCATCCTGGCCGGCCAGCGCGAGGGCGACGCCGGCGAGGAATACCGGCTGAGCTGGGAAGACTTCCCGCACACGGCGCTGTCGCGCACCTACAACACCGACATGCAGACCCCGGATTCGGCCGGCACCATGAGCGCGATGGCCACCGGGGTGAAGACCCGCGCCGGCGTGATCAACGTCGACCAGACCCGCCCGCGCGGCGACTGCAGCGCCTACGGCGAGCGCGGCCTGCTGAGCGTGCTGGAACTGGCCCAGAGCGCCGGCATGGCCACCGGCATCGTCACCACTACCCGCATCACCCACGCCACGCCGGCGGCGACTTTCGCCCGTTCACCCGACCGCAACTGGGAAAACGACGCCCAGGTGCCGGCCGCGGCCCGCGATCTGGGCTGCACCGACATTGCCGCCCAGCTGCTGGAGAACCCCTTCGGCACCGGCCCACAGGTGATTTTCGGCGGCGGCCGCCAGCACTTCCTGCCGCAGGACGCACAGGACCCGGAGCGCGATCGCACCGGCCGGCGCACCGACGGGCGCAACCTGATCAGCGAATGGCAGGCGAACAACCCCGCTGGCGCCTTCGTGTGGAACCGCGAGCAGATGCAGGCTGCCAGCGGTGAAGGCCCGATCCTGGGCCTGTTCGAATACGACCACCTGCACTTTGAAGCCGACCGCGCCGAGCAGGACCCGGACGAGCCGAGCCTGGCCGAACTGACCCGCGAGGCGATCAGCCGCCTGCAGGACAGCGGCGAAGGCTACGTGCTGCTGGTGGAAGGCGGCCGCATCGATCACGCCCACCACTACGGCAACGCCCACCGCGCCCTGGTCGACACCGTGGCCATGGCCGATGCGGTCCAGGCTGCCGCCGAAATGACCGACGAAGCCGACACCCTGATCCTGGTCACCGCCGACCACGCCCACACCCTGACCTTTGCCGGCTACCCGGCGCGCGGCAACCCAATCCTGGGCAAGGTCAGCACCGATCCGGGCAGCGCGGACGGCGACACCCTGGATGCCACCGGCCTGCCCTACACCACCCTGGGCTACGCCAACGGCCCGGGCTACGTGGGCGCCAGCGACAGCCAGGCGGAAGGTCCCAAGACCCATCCGCACCACGGACGCGGCTACCGTGCAGCCGACGGCCGGCCCGACCTCACCGGCGTGGACACCGCCCACCGCGACTACATGCAGGAGGTGACCGTGCCGCTCAGCAGCGAAACCCATGGCGGTGACGACGTTGGCGTCTGGGCGCGCGGCCCCGGCTCGCACGCCGTGCGCGGCAACGTGGAGCAGCATGTGCTGTATCACTTCATGGTCCAGTCCAGCCCGCGTCTGCGCCAGCGCCTGTGCGATGCGGACCTGTGCAACGCCGACGGCGTCCCGGTGAACCTGCCCCATCCCGCAGATTTCATGCGCCCCTGATCCGACCCGCTTCGACCGGTATGCTGCCGGCAATCACCGAACAACGGAGCACCCGCATGAACCGACTCGACGGCAAGGTCTGCATCGTGACCGGCGCGGCCAGCGGCATCGGCAAGCGCATTGCCGAGGTCTATGCGCAGGCTGGCGGCCGCGTCGCCATCGCCGACCTCAAGCTTGAGGCCGCGGAGGCCGCCGCGCAGGCGATCCGCGACGATGGCGGCCAGGCCATCGCCGTGGCCATGGACGTCACCGACGAACAGCAGGTGGTCGATGGCGTGGCGAAAGTCGTCTCCGAATGGGGCCGCGTGGACGTGCTGGTCTCCAACGCCGGCATCCAGATCGTCAACAAGGTCACCGATTTCAGCCTGGCCGACTGGAAGAAGATGCTCGCCATCCACCTGGACGGCGCTTTCCTCACCAGCCGCGAGTGCCTGCGCGACATGGAGAAGCGTCGCGAAGGCGGCGCGATCATCTACATGGGCTCGGTGCACTCGCACCTGGCCTCCAAGCTCAAGGCGCCCTACGTCACCGCCAAGCACGGCCTGCTGGGCCTGTGCCGCACCGTGGCCAGGGAGGCCGCCGAATATGGCGTGCGTGCCAACGTCATCTGTCCGGGCTTCGTGCGCACCCCGCTGGTGGACAAGCAGATTCCCGAACAGGCCAGGGAGTTCGGCATCAGCGAAGAGGAAGTGGTCAAGGACGTCATGCTGAAAGACACCGTGGACGGCGAATTCACCACCGTCGATGACGTCGCCAACGTGGCGCTCAACCTGGCCGCGTTCGAGACCAACGCGCTGACCGGGCAGAGCGTCGTGGTCAGCCACGGCTGGTTCATGCAGTGAACAAGCCGGCGGCGATCCGCGAGCGGGTCGGGCGCTATCCCGTCGTCGCCCTGGTACTGCAGGGCGGCGGCGCGCTCGGCGGCTACCAGTGCGGCGTCTACGAAGGTCTGCACGAGGTCGGGATCCGGCCGAACTGGTTTGCCGGCATTTCAATCGGCGCGATCAACGCGGCGATCCTGGCGGGCAATCCTCCCGGGGACCGCGTCCAGCGTCTGCGAGACTTCTGGGAACTGATCGCCGAGCCCGCCGCCGGCCCGCTGGGGCCGCTGACCGCCGCGGTGCGCGGCACCGTCGCCGCCTTCCCGGAAGATCCCACCCTGCTGTCCTGGGCCCGCGACATGGGAGCAATGGGCGCGATGCTGGCGGGCCAGCGCGGGTTCTTCGAGCCCCGTATGTTCTCGCCGTTCCTGTTCGCCGATGGCAGCCCGCAGGCCACCAGCTTCTACGACACGGCGCCACTTCGCGACACGCTGGCGCGCTTCGTGGATTTCGACCGCATCAACAACGACCGCAGCGTGCGCCTGACCGTGGGCGCGGCCGGCATCACCAGCGGCAACTTCCGCTATTTCGACAGCGACCGCGAAGCCATCCGGGTCGAACACATCCTCGCTTCCGGTGCCCTGCCGCCGGCGTTCCCGGCGGTGGAGATCGACGGCGAGTGGTACTGGGATGGCGGAATTGTTTCCAACACGCCGCTGGAATACGTGCTCGGCTGCCGCCCCGACGGCGACACCCTGGCCCTGCAGGTGGACCTGTTCAGCGCGCGCGGCGCGCGGCCGCAAACCATGCTGGACGTGCTCGAGCGCAGCAAGGACATCCGCTTCTCCAGCCGCACCCGCCACGGCACCCGCATGGTCGAGCTGGAGCAGCAGCTGCGCTCGGCCCTGTACGAGCTGATCGAACGCCTGCCCGAGGGCCAGCTACCGCCGCACCTGGCCGACGTGTTCGCGCCCTACCTGGACGACCGGGTGTTCAATGTCATCCATCTGATCTACCAGAAAAAATCGCACGAGCAACAGCACAAGGACTACGCCTTCGGCCGCATCCCGCTGCGCGAGCACTGGCAGAGCGGCCTTGAGGACATGGCGATGACCCTGGAGCGCCCGGAGTTTTTCGACCTCCCGGATCGCAGCCTCGGCGTCGCTACCCACGACGTGCACCGCATCAGCAACGACTCCTCCCCAGCCACGCCCCCCAAGTAGGCGCTGGGCCATCTGAAGGCCTCACCAGCCGCCGCGATACCGGGGTTCGAGCAGGTACAGCACCCGCTGCAGTTCGTGCTCGGCCATTTCACGCTCGCGCCGTGCCTGGGTCAGTTCGCGTTCGGCATGGCGCAGGTCGCTCCGCAGTGACTGCAGCTCGTCGGCCAGCGCTTTGCGGTTGTCACCGCTCTCCCCTGCCAGGCGCTCGCGTGCGCGATCGATGTCGCGCTGCAGGCGGCGGATCCGCGTTTCCCGGGTGCTGACATCCGAGCGGGCCCGGGAGGCCAGCTGGTCCGCATCGTGAACGTGGCGGCCGTCGGCATAGCCGGTCAGGAACCCACCCTCGATCTCATACGTGCAGACCCCATGGTAGGTGCGACCATTGCGCCCGGCCACGAACCCGCCGTGCGGCGTGCAGTATTCCTGCAGGCCGCGCTCGCGCCCGTCGAAATAGGCGTGCGCGTCCACGCCCACGCCGTGCGCGGCGCAGGCGGCTTCATGATTGCCCAGGCGCGAAGGCGGATGACCGACGGCACCGTCCTGGTAGCCGACGCGCAGCCAGTTACCGCTCAGGCATTCGCCCTGGGTCATGGTGGCGCAGCCGGAAAGGCCAAGCGCCAGCAGGATCACGACCAGTACCGCACTCGAACGCATGCGCGTCCCTCCATGGATACGGGCCGCTCCGGCGTAGGGCGGCCAATGACTGCATGCACGCGGCCCGGCGCCCGAACAGGACATCGGGCGGGGATTACCGTTTCAGTCGCGGAAGTTTTCGAACTGCAGCGGCAGCTCGAATTCCTCGCCGCGCAGCAGCGCAATGGCGGCCTGCAGGTCGTCGCGCTTCTTGCCGTTGACCCGCAGCTTGTCGCCGTTGATCTGGCTGTCGACCTTCAGCTTGGCGGTCTTCATGGTTGTCTGGATCTTCTTGGCCAGCTCGCGGCCGATGCCCTGCTTGACGCTGACCTTCTGCCGGGCGCGGGCCAGGTTGGTTTCCACCTCACCCATCTCAAGGCAGCGCACGTCGATGCTGCGCGCTGCCAGGCGCGCCCGCAGGATGTCCGACATCTGCTGGAGCTGGAAATCACTGGGCGCCGACAGCGTGATGGTCTCGTCCTCCAGCTCGAACGTGGCGTCCACGTTCTTGAAGTCGAACCGGTTGGAGAGCTCCCGGTTGGCCTGGTCCACAGCGTTGGTCAGCTCGTGGGAATCCACTTCGGAAACGATATCGAACGAAGGCATGGCAACACCCTTTGTAGTCAGTCAGCTGGTAAAAAATCCGGTTGGCGGCAGCAGCAGCCACCGCCAACCCGGTAATCAGAACGGCTTGGCCAGCACCAGCCAGATGACGGCCAGCAGCAGGAACACAGGAATTTCATTGAACAGGCGCAGCTTGCCGCTGGTGGTGAGCGCAGCGCCCGCGTTGGCACGCTTCAACCAGCGCCCGGCCACGATGTAGTGGGCCAGCAACAGCGCCACCAGCAGCAGCTTGGCATGCAGCCAGCCGCCCACGACGCTGAACCCCATCCACAACACCAGCCCCAGCACCACCGCCAGCCCGAACATGATGTGCCCGAAGCGGTACAGCCGCTGGCCCATCAGCACCAGCCGCGCACGCACATCGGCGGATTCGCCGGCCTCGGCAATGTTCACCAGGATGCGCGGCAGGTAGAACACAGCGGCCATCCAAGCGATAACGAACAGCAGGTGGAACGTCTTGGTCCACAGATACATTTTTACGACTCCCCGAATTCATCTGACAGGATCGCACAACCCGCTATTCCGATTCACGCTCCTACAATAGACAGTGGTTTCCGGGATCCGATGGATGGAAAAGCAGTACGACCGCGAATATTTCGACCGCTGGTACCGCGGCGCCGGCCTTGGCGGGCCGCAGCGGCTGGCACGCAAAGTGGCGCTGGCGGTGGCCACGGCCGAATACCACCTGGAGCGGCCGATCCGCACGGTGCTCGACATCGGCTGCGGCGAAGGCGCGTGGCGCGCCCCGTTGCTCAAGCTCAGGCCCAAACTCGACTACCTGGGCTTTGACAGCAGCCTGTACGCGATCGAGCGTCATGGCGCCCGGCGCAACCTGCACTGGGCCCGGTTCGCCGATTTCGAACACCTGCGCCCCTGCCCACCCGTGGATCTGCTGATCTGCGCCGATGTGCTGCACTACCTGCCGGCGCGCGAGATCGACCGCGGCCTGGCGGGCCTGGCCGAGCTGTGCGGCGGCGTGGCGTTCCTGGAAACCTTTACCCGCCAGGATCAGACCATCGGCGACGACGACGGCTTCCTGCGCCGCCCCGCCAGCTTCTACCGCAATCGCCTGCACGCCGTTGGCCTGCAGCCGCTGGGCTCGCACTGCTGGCTTTCGCCGGCGCTGGTTGAGGACGCCACGGCGCTGGAACTGCCCACCTGACGCCTTTGGCGACGCCCCGACCCCGGTTCATGCCGCTGTGACGTCGTTCGTATATTCTGCACCGCAGCAATCCTGCAGAAGGGCTTCCCCAACGCATGCTCCTGTATCAGTTCCACGAGCTCGGCCGCGCCATGACCGCGCCGCTCACCTATTGGGCCGAAGCCAACGCCAAGGCGTTTTCCACCTCCAGCAGCTGGCTTTCATCGCTTCCCGGATCCGATGAGCTGTCGGCGGCGAACGAGCTGTTCTACCGGGTCGGCAAGGACTACGAAAAGCCCGAATTCGCCATCCATCAGGTGGAGAAGGACGGCCACGACGTGCCGGTGGTGGAAAAGGTCATTGTCGAGAAGCCGTTCTGCCGGCTGCTGCGCTTCAAGCGCTATACCGACGACGCCGAGAACATCCTGGGCATGAAGGACCAGCCGACGGTGCTGGTGGTGGCGCCGCTGTCCGGGCACCACTCCACCCTGCTGCGCGACACCGTGCGCACCCTGCTGCCCGACCACAAGGTGTACATCACCGACTGGGTCGACGCGCGCATGGTGCCCAGGGAAGACGGCGGATTTACTCTGGATGATTACGTGGCTTACGTGCAGGAATTCATCCGCACCATTGGCGCGGAAAATCTGCACGTGATGGCGGTATGCCAGCCGGTGGTGCCGGTGCTGGCGGCGATCTCGCTGATGGCCACGGCCGGGGAAACCACGCCGCTGTCGATGGTGCTGATGGGTGGACCGGTGGACGGACGCAAGTCGCCCACGGCGGTCAACAACCTGGCCACCGAGAAGCCGCTGTGGTGGTTCGAGAACAACGTGATCCACCAGGTGCCAGTGAACTATCCAGGCAAGGGCCGCAAGGTCTATCCGGGCTTCCTGCAGCACATGGGGTTCATGGCGATGAATCCCGAGCGGCACTTCCAGTCGCACTGGGATTTCTACCAGGACCTGCTCAAGGGAGACGGCGACGATACCCAGGCCCACCGCCGCTTCTACGACGAGTACAACGCGGTGTTGGACATGCCGTCCGAGTACTACCTGGACACCATCCGGATCGTATTCCAGGAATTCCTGCTGCCGCGCGGCGAGTGGGACGTGGCCGGTGAACGGGTCGATCCTTCCGCCATTTCACGCACTGCGCTGCTGACCATCGAAGGCGAGCTGGACGACATCTCCGGCCAGGGCCAGACCCACGCCTCGCACGAGCTGTGTACCGGGATCCCCAAGGCGAAGCGCACGCAGGTGACGATGAAGGGCGTTGGCCACTACGGCATTTTCAGCGGTCGCCGCTGGCGCACGCTGGTGTACCCGCAGGTGCGCGACTTCATTGCCGCACACACCCCGGGCAAGGCCGCCGCGCGCAAATAGTCATTTCTGCCAGAATCGGCCCTTTCCGCATCTGGATGGTCGATATGTCCCACCGCCGCTTTGCCCTGCCCGTCCTGCCGTTGCTGGCCAGCACGCTCCTTGCTGCGATGTTCATCGCGGTTCCCGTCACGGCCGAGGAGCCGCTGCCGCCCACCATGGGCGAGCTTCTGGCGTCATCCAGCGCGGATGACTGGCGCGAACTGGATGCGGACAACACGCTGTATCTGGAGCTCGACGCCGGCCGGGTGATCATCGAGCTGGCGCCGGACTTCGCCCCGGCGCACGTGGAAAACCTGCGCACGCTGGCGCGCGAACACTTCTGGGACGGGCTTGCGATCTACCGCTCGCACGACAACTTCGTGGTCCAGTGGGGCGATCCGGCGGAAGGTGACGCGCGGCGATCGCTTGGCAACGCACGCGAGTCGCTGCCGGCGGAATTCGAGCGCAATGCCAGCGGGCTGGACTTCCTGGACTTCCATCGTCTTCCGGACGCCGACGGCTGGGCGCCGGAAGTGGGGTTTGCTGCCGGTTTTCCGGCCGCGCGTGACCCCGCCACCGGCAAGGCGTGGCTGGCGCATTGCTACGGGATGGTGGGAGCGGGCCGCGGGGCGGAGCCCGATTCCAGCATCGGCACCGAGCTGTACGCGGTGACCGGCCAGTCGCCCCGCCAGCTGGACCGCAATATCACCGTAGTGGGGCGGGTCGTGGACGGCATCGAACTGCTGAGCCCGATGCCACGTGGCTCCGGCCCACTGGGATTCTATGAAGATCCGGCCCAGCGCACCCCGATCCGTACCGTGCGGCTGGCCTCCGATGTCCCGGAATCCGGGCGCACGCCGTTGCAGCTGCTGCGCACCGATACGCCGCTGTTCGACGCGGTGGTGGAATCGCGCCGCAACCGCCGCGACGGCTGGTACCTGCACCCCGCCGGGCACATCGACCTGTGCAACGTGCCACTGCCCACGCGGCTGGCCGGGGAAGGTTGAGAAACGCGGGCAACAGGGTCGCCGCCATCACGGAAGCTTCGCTCCCGCAGCCCTAGCCTGCGGCTGCCCCTGGACCTGCAAGCGAGACCGCCATGCCCATGCTCCACATCCGCCTGACCGGCAACGATGACGCCGTCCGCGGCATCATGAATCTGCTGCAAAGCCTCGACGGCATCGAGCACGTCGAGGAAATCGCCGACCTGATGACGCGCATGGATGATGAAGACTCCAGTTCCGCCGGTCTGCACGACGTGCGCGGACCGGACACGCACGAAATCGAGGTGGAAGCACCGAACCCGGCCACCGCGCGCAAGGTGCGTGAAGCGGTCGAGGCGCTGGCCTTCGATCTGGACGCGATCGTGGAATTCGAGGAAGACGAAGGCTGAGCCTTCGCGCATCCGAGGCCGCACACTCGCATGTGTAGGAGCGCGCCATGCGCGCGAAGCCGCGTGACACCGATTGTCGAACCGGGGCTTCGGTAACGGTGCTGTGTCCGACGCCACGTGGCACCGCCGGGATTCACGCGGTTTCGCGCGCATGGCGCGCTCCTACATCTGGGGGCGACGGCGCTCCAGCCACCACAGCGTGCCGATGGCGCCCAGCCAGGCCAGGAACCAGGGCCAGGACGGTCCGCGACGCACTTCGGCCGATCCCGGGCCTGCCGACTTGATCATTCCTGATCCGGCTATCAGCCGCTGCGTGGCTTCCTGCAGTGCGGCCGCCTCGATTCCGGGCGCGGCGCCCGCGGCACGCACGTGGAAATGCCAGCGCCCGTCTTCCGTTTCCAGCAGGTGCCAGCCAGCGGTTTGCGGCCAGTAGGCAGCGCATCCCGCTGCGCCCGTAGCAGGGTCCACCAGCACGGGGGTCAGCTGCCCATCCGGGTCCGTCACCACTGCCTCCGGTTCCATCAGGCCGCAAACGGCCATCCGCGTTCCGGTTCGCGCGTCAGGCTCGAACCACGGCGCACTGTTGGCCGTCGGCCGCGCCAATAGGGACACCATTGCGCTCCACAGTTGCGCGTGCAGATCCCCGCGCCCGGCCAGCGCCAGAAGATAGCTGTCAGTCAGCGTCCACAGGCCCACCCGACCCCGGCCATGCGGCCGCCACCAGGCGAAGTCGGTGTCAGCCCCGGCCTGCAGCGGCACGGCGTCGGTGGATTCAGGCCGCAGCGCCCGCCGCTCCAGCTCCGGAAGCGCTTCGGAGGCCAGCGCCGGCTCAAACGGGGCTTCGTCGCTGCCCGGGCCCATGCGCGCCCGCAGCAGGCCGGCATCCGCAATTGCCGGCAGCGCCACCGGTTGCACATGACCCTCGCCTTCCACCGCCATGCCCAGCGCTGCCAGCTGGCTGCGGGCTGTCGACGACAGCGGGCCGTCCACCCGTACCAGCAGCCCGAGGCCGGCGGCCATAGCGTCCACGAGTGCTACGCGGCGCGTATCTCCCAGGCCCGCGAGCGCACGCGTGTCGGCAATCACCAGATCGACGTCATCAAATCCCTCCGCCGTAGCCGGTGCCGGGCCATCACCCAACCCCACACCGCGGCCCACGGAGACTTCCACATCCACGTCCAGCCCTGCATCCGTGGCCCAGCGGCGCAGGTGACGGAACTCGGGGTTGGGTGCACCGGCGAGCAGCAGCACCCGCGGCGGCGGATCCGCTGCGATCTGCACAGGCACCGGCACCCGGCCCACGTCTTCCCCGTCGCCATCCAGCGTCTGAACCGAGTACTGCGCCAGCCCGGGTGCGCGCGCGTACCCGGCCAGGCTGAACCGGCCGCTGTCGTCCACAACCACGGTATCCACCTGTTGCCCCGCGGGATCCAGAAGTCGCACCTCCCCACCTGCAACGCCCTCCACACGGCCGCTGACGGAAAATTCCGCCCCGGGCACGACGCGCGTAGGTGCGTACAGATGGCTCAGGCCCGGCGGCAGCGGTGCAGGCTGGAAATCCATCAGCAGGCCACGCGCCGCATCGCGGTCCCGCGGTACCAGCCCGTGGCCCAGCACCTGCAGCGCCATGCCCGGATGACGGCGCAGCGCGGTGGCCAGATCCGGCACTGGCAGCACATCCGGTACAGACGGGGCTTCCGGCAGCGACACCACCACGGCCCCCGTGGCCCGGGCAGGATCCGCGCCGGCGGTCAGCACGCTCAGGGTGGCGCTTTGCACCGGCAGCTGGGGTGGCATCAGGGTCAGGTACAGCAGCCCGGCGGAGAGGGGCTGCAACAGCATCAGCAGAGCGAAGCGGCCGATCGGACCGGGAGTGCGCCGCCGACGCCACAGCAGGCGCGCCCATGCCAGCAGGACGGCCAGCGCAAGCAGCAACGGCAGGATCAAAGTCGCGCTCAAGGCTCATCCTCCATGTGCTGCGCCTCCAGATGCAGCGCCTCCAGGTATCGGCTGCCGGCTGCATCCGCCTCGGCTCGGCGCGGCGCCTGCGCGGCCGGACGCTCAATCAGGGTCCACAGCAATGCACGCAGGCCCTGGCGGCAGGAGGCGCAGTCGGGCTCGCGGCGCAGCGCATCAAGGGCCGCGACCAGCGCCAGCGGATCGTCGAGGCGGTCCGCGTTGGCCGCGGCCCAGGCATCCAGCAGCTCAAGGTCCGCGTCTTCGAACCCCGGGGCGTCCGCCATGGCCTGCCACAGCGACTCAAGCTCGCTTGCCTCCAGATCACGGCGGCTCGGCGCAAGTGGCCGTCGGCCAATGCCGTCGCGCTCGCCTTGCAGGCGGCGGCTTTCATCGATCGGCGGCAGCTGCGTACCGACCCGGGCCAGGTAGATGCGGTCGGCTTCGCGCACCTGCTGGATATACGTCAGCGCGCGATAGGCATACGGCAGCGCCCTGGCCGGATCGCCCTGACGCAGCGCCAGCTCGGATTGCCACATCTCGCCGAGCGCCAGGCGCAGGGTTTCGCGGGTGCGCGGATCCAGCAGGGTCGCGGCCTCGGGCAGGTCATGCAGGTGGGCGTATTCCTCCAGCACGCCGTCCATGCTGCCGAAGGCGGCCGCCTCACGCGGCTGTCCGTCTGCATGGCCGTGGTCGTGTCCGTGGTCGCCTTCGCTATCAACCGGCGCGGGGAGCGGCGTGGGCTCCTGGCCGAAATCGTCGATCGGCAGCAGGGTCGGCGCGGGCACGGGCGACGCATCGTCCACCGGCAGCCCGGGGCCATCTTCGGCCTCTTCACCCATGAACTGGCCGTAGCGCAGGCGCAGGATGCGCTGGTCCACGCCAAGGGCGTCGGAGCGTCCGGAGAACTGTTCCGCCTCCAGTGATGGCCGCTGCTCCAGCAGTGACTCGGCGTCGATGATGATCTGGCGCTGGCTGCGGAAATACGCCGGCAGCACATCGCGGGCAAAGGCATCCAGCCCTTCGACATCCGGCGGCGGCGGCGGGGGCCAACGCAGGATCAGGCTGGGGCTGCGGCCCGTCTGCGGGTTGGGCGCGCGGTTGTCCCGCACCTCCAGCCGCACCACCAGGTCTTCTCCGGGCGCCAGGCCGAGCGCGATCGGATCCAGAGTGGTTTCAAAGCGCCGGCGCGTTGGCGCACCGCTGCCACGCAGGGTGCGGGTGCTCTCGGCGAACGTGATGTTCTCGCCGGTGCCCTGGGCCAGGATGAGGTGCAGGGTGGCGTTGGCAGCCACGCCATAGTCATCGCTGGCTTCGAAGGCGAGCTGCCACTGGCGCTGGCCCGGGTCCATCAGACTCAGGCTGCGCTCGGGCGCCAGAACCTTCACCGAAGGAGGCTGGTCGGTGACGGCCTCCAGCCGGTGCAGCGGGGGGATCGGCTGCCCGGTCCCGCCCTCGGCGACGATCCGGTACAGCACCGAACGCGCCAGCACGTGTTCCCCGCTCCAGTCGCCTTCAATCTGCTCCAGGGAGGTTTCTGCGTCGTCATGGAATACCAGCGCCGCGCTGGCGGGCTCCGGGCTGAAGCGCAGGGTCCAGCGCAGCTGTGATCCCTCCGGTGCCTCGACATCCAGCGTATCGGCGTCCCAGGCTTCCAGACCGGTATAGGCCGGCGGCTCGACGCTGAGGCGCCACGCCTCAAGCTGTGGGGCGCCGGGGGCAGCCGTCTGGGGAGGCACGGATCGCATGCCGTCACGGTCGACCGCACCGGGCCACAGCAGGGCGGCCAGGATCACAAGCACGGCAGCCACGAGCGTGAGCCATGCGGCGCGGCCCGGCCAGGGCGGCCGCATGTCCGGCATGGGCGCGGTGGCGATGCGCTGGCGCAGGCGCTCACGCTGCAGACGCTGCAGGGGTCCGAGTTGTTCACGCGCTGAAAACAGCAGGGCGGCGCTGTCTTCCATGTCGCTGCGGCTGGCATCCAGCTTCTGAGACAGCCAGCGCGCATCAATCCTCCGCGCGCGCCAGACAATGAATGCCACTGCGATGGCCAGGCCCACGCCGGCTGCCAGTACTGCAGCAGCCACCCCTCCCAATCGCCACGCCAGTACGGCGCCGGCGGCGACCGGCGGAAGCGCCAGCAACCCGCTCGACAGCACCACCCGCAGGCGGGCCGCGCGCATTGCCAGTCGAAGACGCAGGGCCGGGCTCATGGCCGCTCTCCGTCCGCCGGCAACTGTCGCCTGGGCGACGTCGCCAGCCAGCGTTCAAGCAGGAACGCCAGCGCAATCAACAGCGCGAACCACGGACGCAGTTCACGGGGATCCTGCGGCCAGGTGGCGCTGACCTGCAGCGGCGCGTGGGTGGCCGCGGCCACCGTTGCTGGAGCGGGTGCCACCCCTTGCAGTACGTCGCGCAGCTGGTCTGGGAAGTCGGGTTCAAGCAGCTGCGGCATGTGGGCAGGCGTGAGCTCGCGGGTGAAACGCAGCACGCGGCCGTGTCCGTAGGACGCGCCTTCCACCAAAGGTTCGCCCGCCTCGTCGCGCCACCAGGCAACAGCGCGCGCAGGCAGTTCAACTTCCGCCGAAGCGTCGAGCAGCAACACCCCTCCGTCGCGGGTCCAATCCAGCACTGTCTCCGGTACGGGACCACCGACCAGCCACGCAAGGTGGGTAGCGGCGGGGTCCAGAGGCGCGTCGACCGGTCCCGGCTGAAGGGCATCGCCGGCCTGCACATCCGGATCGTTCCATGACGCTGCGGCCGCGCGCAGGTAGCGCAGCGCGGCTGCCCTGTCGCCGTCATAGCGCACGTCCAAAACCAGCGGCTCCCGGACAAAAGCTTCGGAAGCCTGCATCGTGCCCGGCAGCACGTGCCAGCCCACCGGACGCGACAGCTGCGGTCGCTGCGCATCCATGCCGTGCAGCCACTCGGGCACCGCCACGGTGAGGGAGGCGCCCGACGGCAGCTCCGCGTCCAGCTGACGCAGCAGGCTGGCGACCGGCACAGCGCCGGTCGGTGCGGAGCTATCCAGCGGCGGGAAGCCCGGTGCCAGCCAGCGCGGCGGCTCCGCGCCTTCGGCCAAGGCCCGCACCTGGGCCGTATCCACGCCAGGCACCGCCACGGTCCAGCCTGCGGCGTCCTGTTCGCCAAACAGCACCGGCCGTGCCAGCCACAGCGCCAGCAGGACCAGCAACAGCAGGCGCAGCAGCAGCAGCGGCCATTCCTCGATCCGCACGCGCCGCTGTGGACGCGCTGCCTGTCGCAGCCAACGCAGGGCCGCAAACGGGGTCGGGACCATCTGGCTGCGCCGTGCCAGGTGAATCAACACCGGAAGCAGCAGCGCGCCGAGCGCCGCCAAGGCAGCGGGCAGCAGCAGGCCGAGGCTCATGGCCGTCCCGCTCCCGCGAACAGCTGCCGCAGCGGCCGCTCCAGCGGCTCATCCAGCACGTACACGGCGTGGCGGATACCGGCTGCATCCAGGCGCGCCCGCAGCGCGCGCTGCGCGGCTCCGAAGCGGGCCAGGAACCCTTCCCGCATCGCCTGGCCATCGCCGGGCAGTTCTGCGCCAGTCTCCGGATCGCGGAAGCGGCGCCCGTCTGTGAACGGGAAATCACGTTCGGCCACGGTCAGCAGCTGTATGGCCAACACCTCGCGCCGCGCTGCCGCCAGCTTCGTGGCCAGCGCCACGGAGGTGTCATCAAAGAAATCACCCAGCAGGACCACCACGTCATCCGGGCCGATCCGCTGGCGCAGCGATTCCAGCCGGTGTTCAGCGGGAAAGCCACCCCCTGCCGTCGCTTCGCGCAGCGCCAGCAGCAGCCGGTCACGCTGGCGCACCCCGGCCGCAGGCGGCATGAACGAAAGACCATCGTTGCCCGCCAACACCAGGCCGAACGGATCACCCTGGGCCAGGGACACTTCGAAAACGCTGGCGGCAAGCGACTTGGCCGCCTCCAGCCGCGACCAGTCGCCACGTCCCTCATCCACCTGCCCCATTGAGGCACTGGTATCCACCACGACCCAGATGGCCAGCGGGCTTTCCCGCTCGGCCTCGCGCACGTAGAAACGGTCGCTGCGGGCGTAGAGCTTCCAATCGATCCGGCGCAGTTCATCGCCCGGCTCGTAACCCCGGTACTGCACGAACTCCTGACCCGCACCACGCTCGCGGCTGCGGTGCTGGCCAAACCCACGCCCGCCCGCGGCACGACGCGCGCCAATCCGCAGCGCACGCAACAGGCCGCGCACCTGCGGCGGGACCGGATCCCAGGCCATCACCGCGCCCGCGGATCAGTCGGCCGCGGTGCCCGGCGGCGGCACCTCGCGCAGCAGCGCCGCGACCACATCATCGGCGTGCACGCCTTCGGCCTCCGCAGCAAACGACAGCAGCAGGCGATGGCGCATCACCGGCGCCGCCAGCGCCGTGACGTCCTCGCGGGTCGCGGCCAGGCGGCCCTGCAGCAGCGCCCGGGCCTTCGCCGCCAGCACCAGTGACTGGGCCGCACGCGGGCCGGCACCCCACTTCACGTAACTGTGCACGGCTTCGGGAGCGCCTTCGCCGGGACGGCTGGCACGCACCAGGCGCACGATCCACTGCATCAGATCCGCACCCACGTGCACCTGCCGCACCAGCGCCTGCAGCTCAAGCACCGCCGCTGCATCCATCACCCGCGGCACCTCGGCCATCCCGGCGCCGGTGGTCTGCTCAACGATGGCCAGTTCCTCGGCCTCGTCCGGGTACTCCACCCGCAGCTGCAGCAGGAAGCGATCCAGCTGGGCCTCGGGCAGCGGATAGGTGCCACCCTGTTCAATCGGGTTCTGCGTGGCCAGCACGAAGAACGGCGCCGGCAGCGCATGGGTCACGCCGGCGTAGCTGACGGTGCGCTCCTGCATCGCTTCCAGCAGCGCCGCCTGGGTGCGCGGCGGGGTGCGGTTGAGCTCGTCGGCCAGCAGCAGATTGGTGAACACAGGTCCCTTCTGGAAGCGGAAGCTGCGATGGCCGGTGCCGTGATCTTCTTCCAGCACCTCGGTGCCGAGGATGTCGCTGGGCATCAGGTCCGGGGTGAACTGCACTCGCCGGAACTCCAGCTCCAGCGCCTGGCCGAGCGTGCGCACCAGCAGCGTCTTGCCCAGGCCGGGCACGCCTTCCAGCATGCAGTGGCCGCCGGCCAGCAGAGCCACCAGCAGCTGTTCCACCACCTCGGCCTGGCCAACCACGGCCTGGCCAATGGCTTCGCGCAGCCCATCGAGCGCGCCCAGGCGCTGCTGCACATCGGATTCGGTCAAGCGGTCGGTCATTGCAGGGTTCCGTGGTTCACGCAGTCAGCGCGTAGATGACGATATTGACCGCGAACTTGGTGTTGTCTTCGGCCAGGAAGCGCTTGTTGCGCCAGTCGTAGTCCCACTCGCAGCCGTAGTCCTTGTTGCTGTAGAGCACCCCCAGTCGGCCATCGATTTCGATGCCCTTGAGGTAATCGTGGACCAGGTCATCGCCCCAGCCGTTGAGCTCGAAGCTGGTGGTGGGCGGACCGTCGGGGAAGCGGAAAAAGCTGTTGTACAGGGCATGGCTGTTGGGCAGCTTGTGCAGCGCATCGTTGCCGAAGATCGACGCCATCTGCGTCTCGAACGACTTGGCAAACAGCCCATCGATATCGTGGTTGCAGTCGTCCACGAACACGAACCCGCCATTGCGCACATAGCGCTCGAAGTTGCGCCGCTCGGCCGGATTGAACTCCACCAGCTTGTGCCCGGCCAGATAGCAGAAAGACGCCTGCAGCATGCGCGGATCGGCCAGGTCCAGCACCTGCTCCTCGGGATCCACCCGCAGGTTGGTGTAATCGATCAGCGAGGTGATGACGTTGGACGGCATCCGCGCGTCCACGTCCCAGTTACCCGATTCATAGCGCAGGCGGGTAAACCGGAAGTCATACCCGCCCGCGGCCAGCAGCGGCCGCGGCAGCAGGGTTGCTGCCGCGCCGCCCAACATCAGCTTCAGGAACTGCGCGCGGTTCATGTCCCTATTGTAGGAGCGCGCCATGCGCGCGAAGCCGCGTGAATCCAGGCGATCTTCACACCGCGTCGGAGAGCGAGGTGAATGTGAAGTCGCGCAGGCGCATCGGCGGCAGCATCATCTGCATGCGACCCTCGCCCACGCGCACCGACCGGCCCAGTTCGTCGATGTTGTTGAGCATGATCACCGGCGACTCATTGAAGCGGAAGTTCTTGATCGGATAGCGGATCTGGCCGTCCTCGATGTAGAACGTGCCGTCACGGGTCAACCCGGTCAGCAGCACGGTCTGCGGATCAACCATGCGGATGTACCAGGTACGCGTGACCAGCACGCCGCGCTCGGTACCGGCGATCAGCTCGGGGGTCGACTTGTCGCCACCGGACATGATCAGGTTGCCGGGGCTGCCCGTCGCCCGCTGGCCCTGCTGCTGGGCCCAGTAACGCGAATAGTTCAGCGAAGCGACCTTGCCGTTCTCGATGATCGGCATCCGTTCGCGCGGCATGCCCTCGCCGTCCCACGGCATCACCGGCACGTCCTCGTTCCACGGATCTGCAATCACATTGACCCGCGGGTCGAACAGCTGCTCGCCCAGCCGGTTGCCGCCACCGCGCTTGGAAAGGAAGCTGCGGCCCTCATCGGCGGTACGCGCATCGAAGAAGCGCATCATGAACGACACCAGCCCGGCCACCGCGGCCGGCTCCAGGATCACCGTGTACTTGCCCGGCTCCAGCGCGCGTGCACTGGCCGAGGAGGCCGCCTTGCGCATCGCCACGGCGACGTCGCGCCCGGCGTCGAACTCGTTGGCATGGCGCAGGTTGCGACCCACCCAGCCCGAGCCCTGCCCGTCTTCGGTACGCACGGTGCAGGTGTAGTCGAAGCTGGTGCCGCGCTGGTAGCCGAAGTTGCCGTTGCTGTTGGCAAACGCGGTAAAGCTCTGTCCGTCTTCCAGGAATCCCGCCGCCACCAGGCCCTGCTCACGGCTGGGCGCGATGGAGTCGGCCGCCACGCCGGCGCGGAAATCCGGGGTGATCGCCGCGGTGGATTCACTGAACGTCGGGCTCGGACGGTACTGCTGCGGCCCGATGGCGGGCATGAACTCCGCGTTCTCCGGGGCCAGGCGCGCCAGGTCTTCGGCCCGGCGCACCACGCGCTCCAGGGCCTCATCGCTGAACTCGTTGATCGTGGCCGTGCCAACGCGCTTGCCGAACGCCACCTGCACGCTCAATTCGGCGTTGGCGACTTCGCCGCTGGTGGACACGCTGTTGCGGGCAAAGCGGATGTTGCCCTCGACCGACCCGCTCAGGGTGGCGGTGCATTCGTCGGCATTGGACAGGCCGACGACCTTGTCGAGGATCGCGCGGGCCTGCTCTTCGGTGAAGATAGTCATGTTGTGAAAGTCTCCCTGGTTCCGTCAGCCGAGCGAGCGGGCGGTATTGATGACGTTGATGCCGTCGAAGCGGGCGGTGGACGAACCGTGCGACACGGCCGAGACCTGCGAAGGCTGGCCCTTGCCGTCGAAGAACGAGCCGCCCAGGCGGTAGTCGCTTTCATCGCAGATCGCACTGCAGGCATTCCAGAATTCCGGGGTACGGATCTGGTAGGCCACGTCCTCGACCATGCCGGTGATTTCGCCGTCCTTGATCTCGTAGAACAGCTGCCCGCCGAACTGCGCGTTGTAACGCTGCTGGTCGATCGAGAACGAGCCGTCGCCGATGATGTAGATGCCGTTCTCGACGTCCTTGATCATGTCTTCGACCGACAGCGGCGCCTTGCCCGGTGCCATCGACACGTTGGGCATGCGCTGGAACTGCACGGTCGACCACGAGTCGGCATAGCAGCAGCCATCCGACGCGTCCTTGCCGAGGATGTGGGCCTGGTCGCGGATGGTCTGGTAGTCGACCAGGATGCCGTCGCGGATCAGGTCCCAGCGCTTGCACTCAACGCCTTCGTCGTCGTACGCCACCGCACCGAGGCTGCCCGGCTGGGTCTTGTCGGCGAACATGGTCACCAGGTCGCTGCCGTAGCGGAAGGCTTCCTCGCGCTTGTCCAAAGTCGCGAAACTGGTGCCGGCGTAGTTGGCTTCGTAGCCGAGCACGCGGTCGAGCTCCAATGGGTGGCCGACCGACTCGTGGATGGTGAGCCAGGTGTGCGAGGGGTCGAGCACCAGGTCGTAGCGGCCCGGTTCGACCGAAGGTGCGGACAGCTTCTCCTGCGCCTGCTTGGCGGCAGCCACCGCATCCTCGACCATGTCGTAGGAGTGGCCGTAGTTGACCACGCCGTTGGGCGAGATGAATTTCTGCGCGGGGTCGGCATCGAAGTATTCGTAGCCCAGGCCCATCGGCGCGGACAGCCCGGACCGGGTGCGGAACTTGCCGCTCGCCTGGTCGATGGCGGTGACCGTCATCGGCGCCCAGATCCGGTGCACGTCCTGATCGATGTAGGAGCCATCGGTGCTGGCGAAGTACTTCTGCTCGTTGACCGCGAACAGGGTGGAATTGACGAAGCTGGCGCCGGCGCCCATGGCCGCGGCGTTGACGCCCAGCAGCAGGTCCACCTTTTCCTTGACCGGCACTTCCATGGCGTTGCGCTGGATCGGGGTGCGCCAGCTCATCTCGCCCACGCCCTGCACCGGCGCCAGCTGTACCGGCTCGGCCTGGATGCGGGCGTTGGCCTTGGCGATCGCGGTGGCCTGGCGCGCGGCGCGGGCCACAGCGTCAGGGCTGATGTCGTTGGTGGCGGCAAAGCCCCAGGCACCGTCAGCGATCACCCGCACGCCGACGCCGGTGGATTCAGCGTTGACCACGTTCTGGACCTTGTCCTCGCGGGTCATCACGAACTGGCGCAGGTAGCGGCCGATGCGCACGTCGCAGTAGCTGGCGCCAGCGCCGGTGGCGGCCTGCAGGGCGGTGTCGGCGAGCCGCTTCTTGATGGCGGGATCGAGGACGGTCATCAGCTCATCGGCGGCAACGGCCTTGCCAAGCCACGATGGCAGGACCAGCCCACCCAGTCCGAGGCCGCTCAGGGCCAGGAAGTCACGTCTGTCCAAGACAGGTCTCCAGTGCTGGATCGTTGCCGCGTGCGGCGGGTGACGATCGGGATGGGTGGTTGCGGATTGACGCCGTGACGGATGGCATCAGGCCGCATCGATTCTTGCGGTCGGCTGGTTGAGCGTCAAATGGCTTTTGGCATGGTGCGCTGCTACCGGAGACGGTCATCCAAGGCTGCGCGCCGTGTTGATCACGTTGATGCCATCAAAGCGTGTGGTCGACGAACCATGTGACACCGCCGACACCTGCGAAGGCTGTCCCTTGCCGTCAAAGAACGAGCCGCCGAGGCGGAAGTCCCGCTCATCGCAGATCGCGCTGCATGCATTCCAGAACTCCGGCGTGCGGATCTGATAGGCCACGTCCTCCAGCATCTCTGCCACTTCGCCGTTGCGGATCCGGTAATACAGCTGGCCACCGAACTGGGAGTTGTAGCGCTGCTGGTCAATCGAGTACGAGCCGCGCCCGTGGATGTAGATACCGTCCTCCACGTCGGCGATCATCTCCGCCACCGTCAGCGGTTCCTTCCCCGGCGCCAGTGACACGTTGGGCATGCGCTGGAACTGCACCGTCGACCACGAATCGGCGTAGCTGCAGCCATCGGATTCGGTCTTGCCCAGAATGTGGGCCTGATCGCGGGTGGCCTGGTAGTCGACCAGCATGCCGTCCTTCACCAGATCCCAGCGCTTGCACTTCACGCCTTCGTCGTCGTAGGCCACGGCGCCCAAGCTGCCAGGCTGGGTCTTGTCGGCGAAGAAATTCACCCGCTCGCTGCCGTATTTCAGGCCTTCGCGCATGCGCTCCAGGGTGGCGAAACTGGTGCCGGCGTAGTTGGCCTCGTAGCCGAGCACGCGGTCCAGCTCCAGCGGGTGGCCCACGTTCTCGTGGATGGTGAGGAACAGGTGGCTCGGGTCGAGCACCAGGTCGTATCGGCCGGGTTCGACCGAAGGCGCGGACAGCTTCTCGCGCGCCTGGCGGGCGGCCGCCACGGCATCTTCGCGCATGTCGTAGGAGGTGCCGTAGGCCACCACCCCACCGGGCAGTTCGATGCGCCCGGCCGGGTCGGCATCCAGGTATTCATAGCCCAGCCCCATCGGCGCCGACAGGCCGTCGCGGGTGCGGAATTTGCCGCTGACCTTGTCCACCGCGGTGACGGTGAACGGCGCCCAGATCCGATGCACGTCCTGGTCGATGTAGGAGCCGTCGGTGCTGGCGAAGTACTTCTGCTCGTTGACCGCAAACATGCGCGAGCTGACGAAGTCGGCGCCGGCGTTGATCGCATCGGCGTTGACGCCCAGCAGCAGTTCGACTTTTTCCTCCACCGGTACTTCCATCGCGTTGCGCGCGATCGGCGTGCGCCAGCTCACCTCACCCACCCCGCTGACGGGCGCAAGCTGCACCGGCTCGGTCTGGATGCCGGCGTTGGCGCGGGCGATCGCGGTGGCCTGGCGGGCGGCCTGCACGACGGCCTGCGGCGTGAGTTCGCTGGTGGCGGCAAAGCCCCAGGCGCCGTTGGCGATCACCCGCACGCCGACGCCGGTGGACTCGGCGTTGACCACGTTCTCGACCCGGTCTTCGCGGGTCATCACAAACTGGCGGAGGTAGCGGCCGATGCGCACGTCGCAGTAGCTGGCGCCACCGCCGGTGGCCGCTTCCAGCGCGGCGTCCGCAAGGCGGCGCTTCAGTCCGGGATCCAACGCCAGCATCAGCTCTTCGGCAGCGATCGCGCGGCCGATGAAGGGCGGCAGCATCAGGGCACCGATGCCAAGCCCGCCCAGGGTCAGGAAATCACGTCGATGCAAGGCCGTCCTCCGTCGTCACAGTGGATCGAGCGTGCACGTTGCCGCGGGACAGCGCATGGGTCAAACGGCATGGAGGTGCGGTCGAATGGACTTGCCCCGGCCCCCGCGGGAAGATGGAAGGCAGGCTTCAAGGTGTTGAATTACCCGCAATGAGCAACAAACCGATCCAGCCGTTCGACGGCCCCGCCGGGGGCTGGCAGTCGCTGCGCAGCGTGGCCGCGCACCTTCGCAAGGAGGAAGTGGCGGTCAAGGGTGCGAAGACGCTGCTGTCGATGAACCAGCCGGACGGCTTTGACTGCCCCGGCTGCGCCTGGCCGGACCGCGACCATACTTCCACCTTCGAGTTCTGCGAGAACGGCGCCAAGGCGGTGGCCGCCGAGTCCACGCGCCACCGCGCCGGGCCGGACCTGTTCGCCAAATACACGGTGGCCGAGCTGTCCGGCTACAGCGACCACTGGCTGGAAGGCCAGGGCCGGCTGACCACGCCGATGCGCTACGACGCCGACAGCGACCGCTATGTGCCAGTGGAATGGGATGACGCCTTCGCACTGATCGCCCGCCATCTCAACGGCCTGGAATCGCCGGACGAGGCACTGTTCTACACCTCCGGGCGCACCAGCAACGAAGCCGCGTTCCTGTACCAGCTGTTCGTGCGCGAGTTCGGCACCAACAACTTCCCCGACTGCTCCAACATGTGCCACGAGCCTTCGGGCGTGGCCCTGGGCGAGCAGATCGGCGTGGGCAAAGGCACGGTGTCGCTGCAGGATTTCGAGCAGGCCGATGCGATTTTCATCTTCGGCCAGAACCCGGGCACCAACCATCCGCGCATGCTGGGCGAGCTGCGCGATGCGGCCAAGCGCGGCGCGGCGATCGTGTCGTTCAACCCGCTGCGCGAGCGCGGGCTGGAGCGATTCGCCGATCCCAAGGACAAGGCGGAGATGCTGCGCGGAGGCTCCACCCGGATTTCCTCGGACTACCTGCAGCTGAAGATCGGCGGCGACCTGGCGGCGCTGAAAGGCATCATCAAGCATGCCCTGGAGCGCGACGCCGAGGCGCTGCGCGAGGGGCGTCCCTCGCTGCTGGACCGGGACTTCATCGCCCAGCACACCAGCGGCTTCGAGGCATTCGCCGCCGATGTGACGGCGGAATCCTGGGACACCATCGTCACCGAGTCCGGGATTGAAGAGGATGCGATCCGGCGCGTGGGTGACACCTACCTCGCGGCCAAGCGCCTGATCTGCTGCTGGGGCATGGGCATCACCCAGCACCTGCACTCGGTGGCGACCATCCAGATGATCTGCAACCTGCTGCTGCTTGGCGGCCATATCGGCCGCACTGGCGCCGGCGCCTGCCCGGTGCGCGGGCACAGCAACGTGCAGGGCGACCGCACCATGATGATCTGGGAGAAGCCGCCACAGGCATTCCTGGATCGGCTGGAGGAAGTGTTCGGCTTCACGCCGCCGCGCGCTCCCGGCCATGACACGATCGGTGCGATCGAAGCCATGCGCGACGGCCGGGCGAAAGTGTTTTTCGCCATGGGCGGCAACTTCGCCGCAGCGACTCCGGACACCGCCGCCACCCACGCGGCGCTGCGCCGCTGCGACCTCACCGTGCACGTGGCCACCAAGCTCAACCGCAGCCACCTGGTGCACGGGCGCGAGGCGCTGATCCTGCCGTGCCTCGGTCGCACCGAAATCGACATGCAGGTCGCCGGCCCGCAGCAGGTGACGGTGGAGGATTCGATGAGCATGGTGCACCTGTCGGGCGGCATCAACGCGCCGGCCGATGCCGGCCTGCTGTCGGAGTCCGCCATCGTCGCGCGCCTGGCCGAGGCCACGCTGGGCGCACGCAGCAAGGTGCACTGGCGCTGGCTGTTGGACGATTACGACCGCATCCGCGACCTGATTGCGCGTGTGTTCGACGACTTCCACGATTTCAACCAGCGCGTGCGCGTGCCGGGGGGCTTCCGCCTCTCCAACGGCGCGCGCGAGCGGCGCTGGAATACCGCCGGTGGGCGGGCCGCGTTCAAGCCACACCCGGTGCCCACCAGCACGCCGGCCCATCGCGCCCGTGCGGGTCGCAAGGCGAGTGGACAGCCCGTGTTCGTACTGAGCACCGTGCGCTCGCACGACCAGTACAACACCACCATCTACGGGCTCGACGACCGCTACCGCGGCGTGCACGGGGAACGGCGGGTGCTGTTCGCCCATGCCGAAGACATCGCCGCGCTGGGCATGAAAGCCGGTGACCGCGTGGATCTGGAAAGCCTGGCCGACGACGGCGTGCAGCGCATGGCCAGACACTTCCTGCTGGTCGCCTATGACATCCCGCGCGGCTGCCTGGCAGCCTATTACCCGGAAACCAACGCGCTGGTGCCGCTGTCCAGCTTCGCCGAGCGCGCCCGCACGCCCACCTCCAAATCAATTCCGGTGCTGGTGCATCCGCATCGCCCTGACCCCCACACCAAGGGCCCGAGCCAGCGTGACATCCCCGCAGCTGTCATTGCCTGAAACTGTACTGGCCGAACTGGCCCGGCACCCGGAAGGCATCGCCCTGCCACGCCTGCGCAAACGTCTGGACGTGCGCATGAGCCTGCTCATGCGCACGCTGGCCTGGCTGGGGGAAGACAGCATCGGCGGCGTCGAAGCCGCCGGCCTGGTGCGGATCGAAACCCGCAACGGCACCGAGATCGCCGTACTCACCGACCGCAACTTCGCCGCAGCCAGCCCACTCCCGTAGGAGCGCGCCACGCGCGCGAAGCCGCGTGAATCCAGTTCCAAGTCGATCACCGCGAACTCAAGAGCCCGTTGGTCGCCGGGCCGGCGGCGTGGCTCCGTCGACCAACGTCGTGACCGATTTACCAGGACCACAACGCTGTTCACGCGGCTTCGCGCGCGTGGCGCGCTCCTACAGGGGTGACCGGCACCGAAGGCCGGTCAGTAACCCACCAGTCAGTAACCCACCAGATACGGGTTGAAGCCGCCGCGGGTGAATTCGGTGTCCTTCATCAGCACGTCCAGGCCCAGACTGCCGACGTCATCGGCCACCGGGTCCAGGCTGGCGTTCTTCACCTGGTAGAGGATCTTCACCCAGCGGTTGCACTCCCGGCAGGTCTCCGCCTTGACCGTGGCATCGGTCGTTTCCACCGAACGGTAGCGGACGTCCTTGTTGGATCCGCAGCACAGGCATTTGACCCGCACCTCGTTCCACTGCGTGGCGCAGCCGGCGCAGGTGGCGTAGCGGATGCTTTCGATCCCCTGCGCTCCCATCACCGATGAGGTCACCGGCCGGCCGCCGCAGGCGGGGCAGATCCCCGTGCTGACGGGCACCAACGCATCCACATCCAGCGTGGCCGCCAGCCGGGCCAGGTGCACCTGCACCGCAGCCGCCGCAAACAGATGCGGCGCGGTGGCATCGTCTGGAATATCGTCGCCCAGCACGTTGGACAGCAGCCACAGCCGCTGCTCCACATCGGCACCGCGCACCGCCTCCAACGCCTGCCGCGCCTCGTCCGGCATCTCCAGTCCAACAGCTTCTTCAGCCAGGGCCTGGAGCACCGCATCCAGCGCTGGGTCGGCAGCCAGCTTTTCCCGGTCGATCGGCGGCATCGCGCCATCGGCGGCCTTGGCCAGCCGTTCCGCAGCCAGCGGCTCGACCGGTGGCAGGGTCACCGCCAACCTTGCCTGGAGCCGGGAAAGTTCCGCCAGGAACTCCAGGTACGGCGCCAGCTCGTTGCTTTCGGCAAGGAATGCGAACCGCTTGGCGCGGGTCTGGAACAGCTTCACCGGCTGGGGCAGAAACGCCAGCGGCGGCGTGGGTACGCCGCCGATCATGGACGGATCCGGCTTCAGCGCTTCTTCCGCTTCGTCGTTCACAGGCGCTCCGAACCGTCGGCCTTGCGCCCACCGGCCAGTTCCCGCAGCCACTTGCGATGGTGACGGAAGGCCCAGCCCCCGGTCACCGTGCCGCGGGTCATGGCGCGGATGGTGCCGCGGGTCCAGATGGCCGCATACACGTGAGCAATAAACACCAGCACCGAAAGAACGGCCGCCACCGCGTGCACCGCTACCGCCACCCGGCGTACCGGGATCGAGAACAGGTGCGCGGTGTACTGCTCCCAGATCATGACGCCGGTGATCACCATGGTCAGGATCAGGAAGGCCATGGCCCAGAACACCAGCTTCTGGCCGGCGTTGTACTTGCCCACTTCGGGCAGGGCCGCTTCATTGGCCTTGAGTACATCGCCGATCTTCCGGCTCCACTCGGCGTCTTCCGAACGTGGCATGTTGAGCCGCCACATCTGCACGAACAGCCCCAGGAAGCTCAGCGTCAGCACCACGCCCACGATGGGATGCAGCCAGCGCGTGGTCTGCCCACCTCCGAACAGGTTGGTCAGCCCGTACAGCGAGTGGTGGAAGAACGCGAAGCCCGACAGCAGCAGCACGATCATGCACACCGCGGTCAGCCAGTGGTTGGCCCGGGTGAAGCCGCGGTAGCGATTGACCACGACGGGACGACGGGATTCGATCCTGTCGCCGGGCGCGGAATAAACGCGTTCGTCACTCATGGTGCCCGCCTCCCATCGTCGTCATGGCTGTCAACCAGCTGCTGTGCCTGCTCCTCTTCCTCGGCGCTGACCTTGTTGGCACGCGACACCAGGCCGTGCAGCGCGGCGCCAGCCAGGGCCACGCCCGCCGCCACCAGCCCCACTTCCTTGGCCGGGCCCTTCCAGCCTGCCACCACCGGGGAGATCCTGGGATCATCCGGCAGGCCTGCATAGATCGACGGCTTGTCGGCGTGGTGCAGCACGTACATCACGTGGGTACCACCCACGCCCTGCGGGTCGTACAGACCGGCGTTCTCGAAACCGCGCGACTTGAGATCGGCCACGCGTTCCTGGGCGAAGGCCACCTGCTCGTCCTTGGGGCCGAAGGTGATGCACTCGGTCGGACAGGCCTTGGCACAGGCCGGCCCCTGCCCCACCGCAACGCGATCGGAGCACAGCGTGCACTTGGTCGACACCTGCGCGGTCTTGTGGATGCGCGGGATATCGAACGGGCAGCCGGCCACGCAGTAGCCGCAACCGATGCAGTTCTCGGAGACGAAATCGACGATGCCGTTGGAGTACTGCACGATCGCCCCCGGGGCCGGGCAGGCCTTCAGGCAGCCCGGATCCTCGCAGTGCATGCAGCCGTCCTTGCGGATCAGCCACTCCAGATTGCCGGTATCGGGGTTCTCGTACTCGCTGAAGCGCATCAGCGTGAACATCTCCGGCGTGAGGTCGTGCGGGTTGTCGTAGACACCCACGTTTTCCTCGATCTCCGGCTCCAGGTCGTTCCACTCGATGCATGCCGACTGACAGGCCTTGCAGCCAATGCAGCGGGATACGTCGATCAGCTTGGCCACCTTGGTCAGCTGCCGCTCCGGCGCGGGCAGGTCGGCCGTGGCCGACGACCGCACCAGATCGCTGGGCAGCAGGTTGGACGCCATCGGCTGGACCGGTGGATTGGCCGCCGCCGTCACCGGCTGGGGGGCGCGTTGGTCACTCATGCCGGCACCTCCTGGTCTGCGGCCCGCTCAATGTTCACCAGGTACGCCTTGAACTCCGGGGTCTCAATGTTGGCATCGCCAACGAACGGGCCCAGCGAATTGGAGCCGAAGCCCTTGCGCGCCGCGCCCTTGAAGCCCCAGTGGATCGGGATACCGACGATGTGCACCGGTTTGCCGTCACACACCAGCGGCTGGATCCGCTTGGTCACCACCGCCTTGGCCCAGATCTGGCCGCGCGAGGACCACACCCGGACCCGGTCACCCTTGGTGATCCCGCGTTCGGCCGCCAGCTGCTCGCTGATCTCGACGAAGAACTCGGGCTGGGTCACCGCGTTGGTGCGGTTGTGCTTGGTCCAGTAGTGGAAATGCTCGGTCAGGCGGTACGACGTGGCCACGAAGGGGAACGCGTCGCTTGAGCCGAGGCCTGCCAGATCTTCCGGGAAAATCCGGGCGACCGGGTTGCCGCGCATCCTGCGGTTGAACGGGTTCTCCACCGGGCTTTCGAACGGTTCCATATGGGTCGGGAACGGCCCGTCACGCATCAGCCTGCGGCTGAACAAGCGACTGCTGCCTTCCGGATTCATGATGAACGGACCCACGTCGTGCGGATGGGCCGTCACGCCGATGTCGGGCACATCCGGCCCCACCCAGCGCTCGCCATTCCACTCCAGGATCACCCGCTCCGGATCCCACGGCCGGCCGTCCAGGTCGCAGGAGGCGCGGTTGTACAGGGTCCGGCGGTTGGCCGGCCAGGCGAACGACCAGTTGGCGTGCACGCCCATGCCGCTGGGATCGCTGTTGTCGCGGCGGGCCATCATGTTGCCGTCCTCGGTCCAGCTGCCGGTGTAGACCCAGCAGGCCGCGGCGGTCGTGCCGTCATCGCGCAGCTCGCCGAAGCTCGACAGCTGATCGCCACTGCGGCGGCCACCGTCCAGGTCCACCAGCGCCTTGCCGTTGAGCTCCCGGGCCAGTTCGGCCGCGGTCGGATGCAACGGATCAGCGTAGTCCCAGGTGAGGTTGAGGATCGGCTCGGGCACCTTGCCGCCCTCTTCCTCATACAGCTTGCGCACCCGCTGGAAGATGTTGGCCATGATCCAGTTGTCGGTCTGCGCCTTGCCCGGCGGGCTTGCGCCCGGCCAGTGCCACTGCAGCCAGCGGCCCGAGCTCACCGTGGCACCTTCGTCCTCGGCGAAACACGTGGTCGGCAGCTCCAGCACTTCGGTCTGGATGGACGCTGTATCGACATCGTTGTAGATGCCGTGGTTTTCCCAGAACGCAGCGGTTTCCGTTTCCAGCGGATCCATCACCACCAGCAGCTTGAGCTTGGAGAAAGCCTCGGTCATCTTGCCGCGGTTGGGGAACGCGAGGATCGGGTTGAAGCCCTGGCAGAAGTAGACGTTGACTTCGTCGTTCTTGAGCATGTCGAACATCTTCATCGCGTCGTACTGCGCGATGTCGAGCTTCGGCAGCCAGTCATAGCCCCAGCCGTTCTCGGCCGTGGCCGCATCGCCCCACATCGACTTCATGAAACTGACGAAGAACTTGCTGTAGTTCTGCCAGTAGCTGATCTGGTTGGGACGCAGCGGCTTGTTGCCGCGACTGGAGATGTAGGTTTCGAAGTCCGGCTCGGTCTCGGTCGGGATCGCCAGGTAACCCGGGATCAGGTTCGACATCAGACCGACGTCGGTCAGACCCTGGATGTTGGAGTGCCCACGCAGCGCGTTCATGCCGCCGCCCGGAACGCCGATATTGCCCAGCAGCAGCTGCAGCATGGCCATGCCGCGGATGTTCTGCGCGCCCTTGGAATGCTGGGTCCAGCCGAGCGCGTACATCGACGTCATCGTCTTCGTCGGGGAAGACGTTTCGCCGATCATTTCGCAGATCGTCAGGAACTTTTCCTTCGGCGTACCGCAGAGGTTTTCCACGAACTCCGGCGTGTACACGTCAACGTGCTGGCGCAGCAGGTTCCACACGCAGCGCGGGTCGTCGAGCGACGGATCGGTCAGCACATAGCCGTCGTCACCGATCTGGTACTCCCAGCTTTCCTGGTCGTAGCGTCGGTTTTCTTCGTCGTAGCCAGTGAACAGGCCTTCGTGCCAGCCGAAATCCTCCCGCACGAGGTAGGACGCGTTGGTGTAGTTGTTGACGTAATCCCACTGGATCTTGTCGTTTTCCATGCACCAGCGGATCACGCCCATCAGGAAGGCGATATCCGAACCCGGCCGGATCGGGGCGTAATAGTCGGCCACCGACGCGGAACGGTTGAAGCGGGGATCGACCACGATGAGCTTGGCGCCACGACGGCGCTTGGCTTCGGTCACCCACTTGAACCCGCAGGGATGTGCTTCGGCGGCGTTGCCGCCCATGATGATGACGAGGTCTGCGTTACCAATATCCGTCCAGGAATTGGTCATCGCACCACGGCCAAACGTCGGGCCCAGACTGGACACCGTGGGGCCGTGTCAAACCCTTGCTTGGTTGTCGAACCCGACGATACCCATCGAGCGGACAGCCTTGTAGGTCAGCCACGCTGTTTCATTGGTGGTTGCGGACGCGGCCAGAAAGCCGGTGGTCGTCCAGCGGTTCACCGTCACACCGTCCTCGTTGCGCTCGATGAGGTTGGCGTCGCGGTCGTCCTTGACGGTACGGGCGATCTTGTCGAGCGCCTCGTCCCAGGAAATCTCCTCGAACCGGTCCGAACCCGGGCGGCGGATGCGCGGGTGGGTCAGGCGGCTTTCCGACTTCACGTAGGACTTGAGCGCCGCGCCCTTCGGGCACAGGGTGCCGCGGTTGACCGGATGGTCGGCGTCGCCCTCGATATGGATCAGGTCGGCATGCTCGCCGGCGTTCAGATCGCCATTCGAGTACATGATGACTCCGCACGCCACCGAACAGTAGGTGCAGATATTGCGGGTTTCGGTCATGGTGGCCAGCTTGAACTCGCGCACATGGGCTGTAGTAGCGGCTTCCGCCGCCCCAAACCCCATGGCACCGAGCGTACTGGCCGCCGCCCCGGCGCCGGCGAGCTTCAGGAAGCCGCGGCGGGACAGTTCGACTGTCATTTCTTCTTTCTCCTGACACCTGTCGACGGATGGGTGCATCTGGCCATGGTCTACCGCGGGTATGGGGGAGTCAAGGAAGGCCGGCGGGTATGACAGATGCGTGAAAAGCGGACCTTCCGAAGGGACACAAACAGCACGCAATCGCTACGACAAGAACCTTTGTTCCAGAAATGAACGCAAACAGACAGCTCGTGGAAACTAGAATTGGGGCCTGAATTTCCTGTTCCCGTCCCCTATTCACTCCCATAAGGACCCGTTTCCATGACCAGCAACCGCTTCCTCGACGTCGCCCGCAAGCGCCGCAGCCAGTACGCCCTGGGCAACGACCTCCCGATCAGCCAGGACCAGGTGACCAGCCTGATTCAGGAAGCCATGCGCCAGGCGCCCTCTTCGTTTAACTCGCAGAGCTCGCGCGCCCTGATTCTGCACGGTGCGCAGAGCGTCAAATTCTGGGAGATCGTGAAGGACGAACTGCGCAAGATCGTTCCGGCCGACGCCTTCCCGACCACCGAGCAGAAGATCGACGGCTTTGCCGCTGGCGCCGGCACCGTGCTGTTCTACGAGGACAAGGCACCGGTGCAGGCGCTGCAGGAGCAGTTTCCCCTGTATGCCGACAACTTCCCGGTCTGGTCCGAGCACAGCACCGGTATTGCCCAGTACGCGGTGTGGATGACGCTGGCCGAAGCCGGCATCGGCGCCAGCCTGCAGCACTACAACCCGCTGCCCGACCAGGCGGTTGCCGCTGAATGGGACATCCCGGACAGCTGGGTGCTGCGCGCGCAGATGCCGTTTGGCAGCCACGCCAGCGAGATCGGCGACAAGACCTTTATCGACGACGCCGAGCGCTTCCTCGTCGCCGGCTGATCCGGCCGCCCCTCAACCGGCGTCGAGGCGCCGGCTGGGAATCGCCGCGGCGGCTGCAACCACCACCCGGTTGCGCCCGCCGCGCTTGGCCTCGTAAAGCGCGGCGTCCGCCTGCTCCAGGGCCCGTTCGGGAGGGACTCCCCGAACTCCCGAGCCAACCCCGATACTTATTGTCACCGGCATGCCCAGGGACAGGTCGGCGACCGCCTGACGCAGCTGCTCGCATTCCACCTGCGCCCCGGCTGCATCCATTCCCGGAAACAGCATCACGAATTCCTCGCCGCCATAGCGCGCCACCCGCCCGCGTGCGGCATGGCGCGTACGCAACACGGCCGCAACCTCGCGCAGCACCCGGTCGCCCTCGGCGTGGCCGTACTCATCATTGATGGTCTTGAACCTGTCGATATCGCAGATCGCCACCGCATAGGGCTGGCCGCTCGCGCCGATCTCCTCCAGCGTCTGTGAGAAGGCCCGGCGGTTGTCCAGCCCGGTCAGCGGATCGGTGCGACTCATCTCCGTCAGGTCGGCGTTCTGTTTCACCAGCTCATCCTGATGCAGGCGCAGCTGTTCCTCGTACCACTCGCGTTCCTGCAGGTGATGCTGGAGTTCGGTGGACAGGCGGCGCAGCTCGATCAGGTTTGACGCCTGGCGCGACAGCGCCTCAAGCGCCTTCAGCTGTTCGGGATCCAGCTGGCGGGGCTTCTGATCCATGACACAGAAACTGCCCAGTGGAAGACCCTCCGGGTTGAGCAGCGGGGCGCCTGCATAGAAGCGGATCCCGGCTTCACCGGTCACCAGTGGGCTGGTCTGGAAGCGGGGATCGAGCAGCGCATCCTCAACCACCATCGTTTCCGCCGGATTGAGGATCGCATGTGCGCAGAACGAGATGTCCCGCGCTGTTTCCTGCACCCCGATGCCGATCCGCGCCTTGAGCCATTGCCGCTCCGCATCCACCAGACTGACCATCGCCATGGGGACCTGGCAGATCGCGGCGGCGATCCCGATCAGGTCGTTGAATGCCTCGTCCGTGACGCTGTCGAGCTGTCCGGTCCCCCTGAGGGCGACCAGTCGCTCGGCTTCGTTTTCAGGAAGTGGAGGGCAGTGCATGCTGGGCTCCCGCGAAAAGCACCATGATCCCGTCCGCTGCCGCGCAAGACAACCGTGGCGAGTGGTTGGCAAGCCCCGCCTGACGGGCTCACCATGATGCTGCGCCACAAATGGAGATGGGTCGGATGATCGCAATGGCGGTGTTGCTGGGAGGCGTGCTGGTCTGGGCGGTGTTTCTGTACAACCGGCTGGTACGGCTGCGCAACCAGGTCCGGACCGCCTGGGCGGACATCGACGTGCAGCTGATCCGGCGTCACGACCTGGTACCGCAGCTGGTGTCGGCGGTGCGCGCCTATGCCGGCCATGAAGCCGCAGTGCTCGAAGCGGTGACCGCGCTGCGGGCACAGGCCATGCAGCAACAGGCACCGCAGGCACTGGGCGAGGTGGAATCCGAGCTGGAGCAGGCCATCGGCAGGCTGTTTGCAGTCGGGGAGGCCTACCCGGATCTCAAGGCGAGTGAAAACTTTGCCCGTCTGCAGGAGGACCTGGTGGCGGTGGAGGAGCATCTGCAGTACGCACGCCGCTTCTACAACGGCGCGGTACGCGACTACAACAATGCCACCCAGCGGATCCCGGATGTGGCCATTGCCCGGGGGTTTGGCTTCAACGGGGCGGAGTTCTTCCAGGCCGGCAGCGATGCGCGCACCGCCCCCCGGGTGGAACTGAAGTCATGATCCGCCTGCTGGCTCTGCTGCTGACGCTTGCGTGGAGCGTTCCGGCACTGGCCCAGGATCGCTCGGGCGAACGCATCCTGCGCTACGACGTGGACATCGCCATCCAGGCCGACGGCGGCCTGGAGATCATCGAAACCATTGCGGTCCGCGCCGAAGGCAACCGCATCCGCCGCGGCATCACCCGCGAGTTCCCCACCCGCTACCGGGATCGCGACGGCGACCGGGTGGTGGTGGATTTCCAAGTATTGAACGTACAGCGCAACGGCCAGCCCGAACCCTGGTTCACCGAGCGGATCGGCAACGGCGTACGCATCAATACCGGTAACGATGATTTCCTGGCGGTCCCGGGCATCCACATCTTCATCCTGCGCTACCGGACCAATCGCCAACTGGGCTTCTTTGACGCCCACGACGAGCTTTACTTCAACGCGCTCGGCCACGGCTCGGTCCTGCCCGTGGCAAGCGGCAACGTAACGGTGCGCCTGCCCGCCCCTGTGCCGGTTGCCGACATGCAGATCGATGGATTCACCGGTGCCATGGGTCAGCGCGGCAAAGCATTCAGCGCCAGTGCGCCCACAGCGGGAATCGCCCACTGGAAGCTGGCCGCACCGCTGGCGCCGGGGGAAGGCTTGACCGTCGTCCTCGGTTTTCCCAAGGGCATCGTGGCCGAGCCCGGCTGGTTGCAGCGGGTGGTGTGGCGGCTGAAAGACAATCGTGCCGGCATCGTGGCCCTGATCGGATTCGGCCTGCTGCTGGTTTACTGTCTGCGTCGGTGGCGTCTGGTCGGACGCGACCCGCGGCCCGGCACCATCATCGTGCGCTACGAACCGCCGGCTGACTATTCACCGGCCGAGCTGCGCTTCATGCAGCGCAGGCGCTACGACAGCACCGCCTTCAGCTCCGATCTGCTGTTTGCCGCGGTGAACGGTGCAGTGACGATCCATCGCGAGGCACGGAAATTGCGTGCGGATCGCTGGACCGTGCAGCCCGAAGACCCCGGACAGTCCACGCTGCACCCTGACGCGCCCCCGGCCCACCTGATCAAACATCTGCTGCGATCAGGCGGGAAGAATCTTGAACTGCACCAGAAGAATGCCACCCGGATCCGGATAGCCAGGACGGAACATGCCAGGCAACTCCGCAGTCGGATCATTCCCAGCCACTACCGCGCCAATCACGGCAGCGTGGGCATTGCCATCCTGATCGCGGTCGCCACCTGCATCTGCACGTTCGTGGCGATCGCGCTGGCCGGAGGAGGCTGGGTGCTGGCGCTCCCGCTGCTGCTGGCAACGCTGGTGACCACCGTCGTGTTTGGCCTGGTGATCGGCGCGCCCACCCCGGCCGGGCGGCAGCTGCTGGACGAAATCGAGGGTTTCAGGCGATATCTCAGCGTCGCCGAGCGGCAGGACCTGCAGCGGCTGCAGGGCCCAGGGGAGCGCGAACCCCAGCTGGATGCCGAGCGCTTCGAACGGCTGCTGCCCTATGCCGTGGCGCTGGAAGTGGAAGAAGCCTGGACCGACAGATTCACCGCAGCTGCGGGCGCGGCGGCAGCCGCTGCCGCCACTTCATCGATTGCCTGGTACTCGGCCAGCGGTCGTGGTGCGGGCACCGGGGGCATCGGCGGGATGACCCGTGCCCTGTCGCAGGGCCTGAGTTCGCAGATCGCCTCCTCCTCAACCCCGCCCGGCACGTCATCCGGCCGCAGCGGCGGCGGTGGCGGTGGTGGGGGCGGTGGTTTTTCCGGCGGCGGCGGCGGAGGTGGGGGCGTGGGAGGTCGCTGACCAGGACGCGCCCACAGGATCCTGAAACAACAACGGGATCCCGAAGGATCCCGCTGTGGGTGTTGCGGAACGACTGTCCGGATCAGCGCAGGCTGTATCCCGACACGCGCCAGATCTGGTCTTCATCCAGCCGGAAAGAGACCAGCTCACGCACCGGTTCGGCGCTGTTGGCAAACCGGGTGGGGAACGCAATGTTGATGTACAGGCCGGCGGGCACTTCGCCGCCGTCCTGGAACTGGGTACGGGTGACCACCGCCGGGCCGCGCTCGGTGGGAGCGCCCAGCTGTGCGCGGTCGTTGCCCACCTGCTGGACGAAGCTTTCCCGCGGCAGGATCTGCTTGACCACGTTGGTGGACAGGTCCCACACCTCGCCCATCCGGTTGCTGTCGATCAGCTGCACGACCTGCTGCGCAGCATTGGTCATTTCGGCGTCCTGGCGGACCAGCTGGGCCTGCTGTTCCTCAGTGAGTTGCATCTGCTCCTGCGGCTGGGGCTGGGCCGCCGGCTGCTGGGCGGACACCGCACCCACGGCCGCGGAGAGAGCGATTGCGAGCGCGATCGACTTGAACTTCATCCCGGATACCCCTGCATGTGTGTTGAAGAAGGGCGTCAGTGTATCCCGGGTTTAAAACGGGATGTCGTCGTCGGAAAAGTCCTCGGCCGGCGGACGCTGCTGCTGTTGCGACGGCTCGGGGCGACGCTGCTGCTCCTGACGCTGCGGCCTGCCGCCACCGCCGCCGCTACGCTCATAACCGCCACCACCGCCACCGCCACCGCCGCCGCTACGCTCATAACCGCCACCACCGCCACCGCCGCCACCGCCGCCACCGCCGCCGCCTTCACCACGGCCGCCGAGCATCTGCATCTCGTTGGCGACGATCTCGGTGAAGTACTTCTCCACCCCGTCCTGGCCGGTGTACTTGTCATAGCGGATCTCGCCCTCGACGTAGACCTGTGAGCCCTTGCGCAGGTACTCCGCAACGATCTCGCCGAGCTTGCCGAAGAAGGTCACCCGGTGCCACTGGGTGTTTTCCTGGTTGTTGCCGTCGCGATCCTTGCGCATGCTGGTGGTCGCCAGGCTGATCTTGGTGATCGCCATGCCACCCTGGGTGTACTTGGTTTCCGGATCGTTACCGAGGTTGCCGACCAGGATCGCTTTATTGATGCCACGGGCCATGAATTATTTCCTTGCAGAGGTGGCCGGCGCAGGGCGCGGCCGATGGGTTCGGGGACCATTGAAGTATACCGGCGCCACGCCCGCCACCCCCAGCCGGCCCGTCGCCGGGTCAGGGTCCGCCGCGCCGGCGCGTGGGGCAACTCCTGGGCCCGTATAATCCCCGCTCCCCCAGATCCTGCATACCCATGGCCCAGGCAAATACCGCACCCGTCCCCGACCTTGCCGCCATCCAGGCATTCGCCGCCGCCGACATGGCCGGCATCGATGACCTGATCCGGCGTCGCCTGGCTTCCGACGTAGTGCTGATCAACCAGGTGGCCGAGCACATCATCTCCGCCGGCGGCAAGCGCCTGCGGCCGATGCTGGTGGCCCTGGCCGGGCGTGCCTGTGGTGGCGAAGGCGCCGAGCACCACCAGCTGGCGGCGATTATCGAATTCATCCACACCTCCACCCTGCTGCACGACGACGTGATCGACGAGTCGGACCTGCGGCGCGGGCGCAGCACCGCCAATGCGATCTGGGGCAACGCCGCCAGCGTGCTGGTGGGCGACTTCCTGTATTCGCGCAGCTTCCAGCTGATGGTGGAATTGGACCGCATGGAAGTGATGCAGATCCTGGCCGATGCTACCAACCGCATTGCCGAGGGCGAAGTGCTGCAGCTGCTGCACGTGCGCAACCCGGATGTGGACGAGGCGGCCTACCTGCAGGTGATCGAGCGCAAGACCGCGGTGCTGTTTGCCGCCGGAACGCGTCTGGGCGCGCTGGCCTCGGGCGGCGACGCAGCGCTGCAGCAGCGCCTGCACGATTACGGCCTGCAGCTGGGGTATGCCTTCCAGATTGCCGACGACATGCTCGACTACTCCGCCGAAGGCGAGGCGTTGGGCAAGAACCTGGGCGACGACCTGGCCGAGGGCAAGGCCACCCTGCCGCTGATCCACGCCATCGCCCACTCCGACGCGCCGGTGCGCGATCGCCTGCGGGCGATCGTGGAAGCCGGCGATTCCAGCGCCATGGACGAGGTGCTGGCCGCGATCCATGCCTGCGGCAGCCTGGAATACAGCCACCGCCGCGCGGTGGAATACGCCGAAGCGGCCGAAGCCGCGCTCGACGGCCTGCCAGACAGCGACGCCGTCGCCGCCCTGCGCGGCCTGGCCCGGTACGCGGTCGAACGCGGATATTGAGGTCGTCGGGGACGTAGCCCCGACCTACCGGAGGCACGCGGTTAAGCGGTGCCGACGTGCGAAATCCGCTTGCCGTAGGGCGGGGCTACGCCCCCGACGTGCCTTCCGCGCCCTCACACGCCCGGCCTGATCAGGCGATACCGAGGCCAGGAATCGCGGCGATGGCGTCCGGATCAAAGCCGGCTAGCGCGGCGAAGTGCCGGCCGCGCGCGGTGTAATCGCGATAGGGCCCGAAGCTGGGCGCGCCCGGCGACAGCAGCACGACGCCTCCGCCCTCACCCACCGCCCCGCCAAGCAGCCGGCGCGCCGCGTCGACCGCCGCCGGCAGATCAGCCGCGGCCTCAAGCCGCATCCCGGTCCGTGCGGCCAGCGGCTCCAGCACGCTGTGGATGCGTGGACCGTTGGCACCCATGGTCACCGCTGCCCAAGGTGGATGCGAAGCAATCGAATCGGCGAACCCGCTCCAATCCAGCCCGCGGTCATGGCCGCCCAGCAGGATGGCCACGCGCGCATCGCGATACACCTCAAGCGCCGCCAGGCTCGCCGCCGGGGTGGTGCTGATGGAATCGTTGACCCAGCGCAGCCCTGCCTGCTCCCCAAGCGGCTGCAGCCGGTGCGGCAGCGGCACGAACTCCCGCGCATGCCCCGCCAGCGGTGCCGCATCCAGTCCAAACGCCTCGATCGCGGCCAGCGCCGCACACAGATTGATGCGGTTATGGCGACCCGGCAGCGGCACGTCCGCTGCATCCAGCACCGCCAGGTCACCGCGATACACCACCTGATCGCGAAGATGCCAACCCGATTCATGGTTGAACCAGATGACCTTGCTGTCCGGCAGTTCCAGCTCGGACAGCCGCGGATCGGCCGCATTGAGCACGGCATGACGGGGGCGGGCCGCCGTCACCAGGGCCAGCTTGTCCTGTACGTAGCGCTCTTCGCTGCCGTGCCAGTCCAGGTGTTCCGGGAAGATGTTGCTCACCACCGCAACCTCAGGACGCGCGCCCGAGGCGGCCACGTCGCCGGTCTGGAAGCTGGACAGCTCCAGCACCCAGGCCTCGGCCTGGCCGTGCAGCAGCTCCAGCATCGGCATGCCGATATTGCCGGCCAGCGCAGTGCGCACTCCTGCCGCACGCAGCAGATGGGCCAGCATCGCGCTGATGGTGCTCTTGCCCTTGGTGCCGGTGACGCAGATGGTGCGCGCATCGGGCCGCGCCGCAAACCACAGCGCGGTGCCGCCGACGAAACGGGTGCCGCGCGCCTGGGCTTCCAGCAGCTCGGGCCGATAGGCGCTGATGCCGGGCGACTTCACCACCAGGTCGAAGGCGGCCAGCCGTTCGGCCGAAACCACGGTTTCCACCGCCAGCCCGGTATCGGCGACGCTGACCTGCGCGGCCTCTTCGGGCGAGCAGAACAGGGTCAGCGAAGCCGGGCCATCGGCCAGCTCGCGCAGCGCAGCATGAGCGGCCTGGGCCTCCCGGCCCCAGCCCCACAGGGCCACGCGCTGCCCGGCGAGCCGGTCAATCGCCGGGGGCGAAGCGTTCATGCAGACGCTCCCACAGCTGGGCCGGGATCTGGTGCTCATCGCCAGGCACCAGCAGCGGCGCAATGGTGGGCACATCACCCTGCAGCTGCGGCGCGATCACCTTCGCAAAACGCTTCACCACCGCATCCTCGCGCCACTCGGGGCGGGCGGCCAGCGCAGCCATCGCCGCCCGCGACTCGCGCGCTTCGCCCACGCATTCAAACGGCTTGTGGTCGCGGAATTCCATCAGCGCGTCGTAGCCCGGGATCTGCTCTTCGTCATCAAGCAGGTTGCGCCCGAAGATCGCCACCAGCCGCGGTTTGGGCATGAACGGCGCCAGCGCCAGGAACACGAAGTGGCACTTCGGGCACACCCCGCACCAGCGGTTCACCGGACGCTCGCCGAGCAGGTGGAAGTTGCGGTTGCAGCTGGAAAAATGCGCGTCGTAGCGGTTGGACTGGGCAAACTGCCGCGCCACCGCCAGTTCGCTCAGCGGCCGCAGCAGCGAGTAGTAATGCAGGTCCGCGGCCACGGTGACCCGCAGGTGCTCGCCGAAGGCGCGCTCGAACGCCCAGCCTTTGGACCACTGGTGGTTCACCTCGCCCGTCCCTTCGATCAGGCTGCCGTAGCTGGCCGAGCGCTCGTTGGAAAACACCACTTGATCCACGCCCAGCACGATCGCGGCAAAGGCGAGGATCGCCGAGTTGATCGCGGTCACCGGGATATGCCCGTTCCAGGCGCCCAGGCGGTTGTATTCGAACAATTCCGGGGCCAGCTGGCGGCCGATGTTGAGCGTGGCCAGTCCGGTATGCGCGGCGCAGGCGCGGATCAGCTGCGAGCCGCCGATCCACGACACCGTCTGCTCCACGTCCAGCGCCCGCAATGCCTCAATCGAGACCAGCGAATCCTTGCCGCCGCCGATCGCCACCAGCGCGTGCTTGCGCAGGCCCAGCGTCGGGGCCGCCGCCGCCGGCGCGGCATCGTGCGGGAAGCGGATGCGCCCATGCAGGTCCAGCCCGTTGCGATAGGCGAACTCGCCCAGGCCGTGCAGGTAGATCTCATCCATCAGCCCGGCGGTGGCCGCATCGATCGCGTAGCTATCGATGCGGATGTCACCGGGCACCGCGGCCTTGTAATAGCTGACCCCGGCAATCAGGTGCAGCAGCTGCAATGCCTGTTGTGCAGCGGCAGCGCGCGCTTCATCCAGTTCGAATGGTGCACCCGGCAGGGTGATCTTTTCGATCAGCTCTGGGCCATCGTCAAAGCCATACACCAGCTCGGCCAGGCCGGTGGCCGGATCGAAACCGCAGCGCACGAAACGGAACGTGCGCACCGCGTCACGCGAAAACTCCACCGCGCTCACTTGATGATCTCCACGCGCGGCAGTTCGCGCAGGTTATAGGTGTTGGACATGACCATGCCGTAGGCGCCGGTATCGGCCACCAGCAGCACGTCGCCGGGCGCCGTGGCCGCGGGCAGCGGACGGCCGGTGCCAAGTACGTCGCCGGTTTCGCAGATCGGACCAACCACGTCGAAATCGACCACGTCGGTGTCGTCCAGCCGGCTCAGGTTGTGGATGTCGTGCCAGGCCTCGTACAGCGCCGGACGCATCAGCGCGTTCATGCCGGCATCGCCGCCGACCCGGCGCACGCCGTGCTTTTCGACCACCTGGGTGGTGGTCAGCAGCAGCACGCCGCATTCGGCCACCAGATAGCGGCCCGGCTCGATCGCGATGCGGTAGCCCGGATAGGCTGCTTTGACCTCGGCAATGCCCGCGCTCCACGCATCCAGATCGAACGGTTCATCCTCGGCGCGGTAGGGAATCGGCAGACCGCCACCGATGTCGATGGTGTCGATGCTGCCAATGCGATTGGCAATGCCGCCCAGCTCGTCGCACACCGAGCGCCAGTGTTCGGGGGTGTCCACGCCGCTGCCCAGGTGTGCATGCAGGCCGTCGATGCGAATATCCAGCTGTCGCGCGGCCTGCGTGAACTCTTCGATGCGCCCGACCGGCAGCCCGAATTTCGACGCCACGCCGCCGGTCTTGACCTTGGCGTGGTGGCCTTCGCCCCGGCCCAGGTCCACCCGCAGCCACAGCTTGCGGCCGCGAAACACATCCGGCCAGCGCCGCAGCGCTTCCACGTTGTCCAGGGTCACGATGGCGCCCAGCTCGAACGCGGCCGCGTATTCGTCGATCGGCGCGAAGCTCGGGGTGAACAGCAGGCGCCCGGCTTCCAGCCCGGGCACCGATACGCGCGCGTGGCGCAGCTCGGCCAGCGACACGCATTCCAGGCCAAAACCCTCTTCGGCCAGCGCATTGAGAATCTCCGGGTGCGGGTTGGCTTTGATCGCGTAGAAGCGGCGGTCCACCGGCTCCATCGCCGCCAGCGCGCGGGCACGGGCACGCACCGTGGGCAGGTGATGCACGTAGGCGGGCGTGCCTTCAGCGGCCAGCTCCAGCAGTTGCTCCCGCTCGGCGTGCCACCACGGCGTGCCGCGCACCCGCGCCGTGCCGGACAGTTCGTTCCAGCGCGGGCCGAACACGCCCTGCTCGTGCGCCGGCATCGCACCGCTGGCAATCAGCTGCGCGTGCAGGGTGGCCAGCATGCCTTCGGCGTCGGCCTCGTCGATCACGAAGGTCAGGTTGAGATCGTTGGACGACTGCGAGATCAGGTGCACCCGTTCCTGGCCGAAGGTGGCCCAGATATCGGACAGCTTGTGCAGCAGCGAGCGCATGCCGCGCCCGACCAATGTGATCGAAGCGCACGGCGCGATCACCTTGACCCGGCAGCACTTCGCCAGGTCTTCCGACAGCCGCGACAGCACGTCGGTGCTGACCAGGTTCTCGCTTGAATCCAGCGACACGGTGACGTTGGTTTCCGACGAGCCGAGCAGGTCCACCGACAGCCCATGTTCGCGAAAGATGTCGAACACGTCGGCCAGGAACCCGACCTGCTGCCACATGCCCACCGTTTCCATCGACACCAGCACGATGCCGCCGCGGCGGCTGATTGCCTTGACCCCGGGCACGCTGCCGGCGCCATCGTCGATCACCGTGCCAGGCAGGTCCGGGCGCGCGGTATCCAGGATCGCCAGCGGCACCCCGGCCTCGCGGCACGGGCCCAGCGCGCGCGGATGCAGCACCCGTGCGCCGGTGGTGGTGATTTCCTGGGCCTCGGCGTAGTCGAGTCTTTGCAGCAGGCGCGCATCCGGCACTTCGCGGGGATTGGCACTGAACATGCCCGGCACGTCGGTCCAGATCTCCACCCGCTCGGCGCGCAGCCGGCCGCCGAACAGTGCGGCGGAAGTGTCCGATCCGCTGCGCCCGAACAATGCGGTGCCGCCGTCTTCATGACGGGCGATGAAGCCCTGGGTCAGCAGCAGCGGCGCATCGGACTGGGCGGCGAAATTCCGGCGCCACTCGTCACCCGCCTCGCGCCGGCCGGTGGCGGCCATCCGCGCGGTCCATTCGGTCTGGTTGGGCAGCCGCTGTGCCTGCAGCCAGTCGCGCGCGTCCAGCCAGCCGCAATCCAGCTCCTGTGTACGCAGGTACGCCGCCCCGAGGGTCGACGACAGCAGCTCGCCCTGGGCCAGCACTTCGGCCTGCCAGTCCAGCGTGCGATCGGCGGCGCGGGCATCAGTTGCCAGCGCCTGCAGCGTTGCCAGGCGCCCTGCCAGCACCTGGTCCGCATCCAGCCCGAGTTCGGCGGCGAAATCGCGATGCAGCTGCGCCAGCCGCTCGAAGCCCGGCTGCGCTTCCGCAGCGCCGTCGACGATTTCCTGCAGCGCATTGGTCACCCCGGCCAGGGCCGACACCACGACCAGCGCGCGCGCCTGGTGCAGCTGCGCGCGCTCGGCGGCCAACCGGCCAATGGTGTCCCAGCGCTCACGCTTGGAGACGCTGGTGCCTCCGAACTTGAGGACGATCCAGCGGGCGTTCGACGGTGCGTTCTGAGGCATTGGCAGCGAGATTCCGGGCGAGACAGACAGGTGTAACCAAGCATTGTAGGGCGGCTGCATGCCAGCCGCCCAACCCGTTCCCGGTGCGGATCAATCCGCGCTGTAGACCGCCTCTCCGTCCACCCACGTGGAGCGGATGGTCAGGTCGGCCAGGGTCTGACCGGGAACCTGCAGCGGATCTTCGGCCAGCACCACGAAGTCGGCGCGCAGGCCCGGCGCAAGCCTTCCGGTCTCACCCTCGCTGCGGGTCGCCCAGGCGGATCCTGCGGTGAAGCCGTGCAGGGCTTCACCGGCGCTGAGCTTCTGGTCCGGCAGCCAGCCGCCCGGCGGCTGGCCATCGCGGTCCTGGCGGGTCACCGCCGCGTACAGCCCGAGCCGCGGATCAGCCGATTCAACCGGGAAATCCGAGCCCAGCGCCAGGCGTCCGCCCGCCTCCAGGAACCGGCGCCAGGCATAGGCGCCCTCGAGCCGCTCTTCACCCACGCGATCGCCCGCCCAGGGCATGTCCGACGTTGCATGGGTCGGCTGCATCGAGGCGATCACGCCCATTTCGGCGAAGCGCGGAATGTCTTCGACCGCCATGATCTGGGCGTGCTCCACGCGCCAGCGGTGATCCGAGTCCACCGCATCGCCCAGCACGTCGGCATAGGTATCCAGCACCGTGCGGTTGCCGCGGTCGCCAATCGCATGCGTGGTCACCTGCACGCCGCACTCGCGGGCGCGGCGCACGATGCCGGCATAGACCTCGGGCGCGTAGGCCAGCAGGCCGTGGTTTCCGGCTTCGTCGCTGTATTCCTCCAGCAGTGCCGCGCCGCGACTGCCCAGGGCGCCGTCGATGAACAGCTTGATCCCGTGCATGCGCAGGCGACCGCCGTCGTGGGTGTAGAGGCCGTTGGCACACAGGTCTGCAAGTGCATCACCATCACCGGCGGCGAAGGCTGCAATGCGCAGCGGCAGCCGTCCTTCATCGGCGAAGCGGCGGAACAGGGCCAGGTCGTCACGCGAGACACCCATGTCGTGCACGCCGGTCAGCCCGACTGCCACGGCCGCGGCCAGCGCGCGTTCCAGCGCCTGCTCACGCAGCGCTTCGTCCTGCTCGGGGATGACGCGCTCAACCAGCCGGCGCGCGCCGCCGCCGACGAACACGCCGGTGGCCTGATCGCCATCGCGCACGATCCGGCTGCCCTGCGGGTTCCAGTCGCCGGCAAACGATTGCGCATCTTCATGCGCCTGGGCGCGGCGCATCGCCTCCGAGTTGCCCCAACCCGCGTGGCCATCCACCCGCACCAGCCACACCGGCCGATCCGGAAATGCTTCGTCCAGATCCGCAGCGGTGGGGAACTCGCGCTCCGGCCACAGGTTCTGGTCCCAGCCGCGCCCCAGCACCCAGCTGTCCTCGGGCAGGTCCTGTGCATAGGCCTGCAGGCGCGCGATCACTTCGGCCTTGCTGTCGACACCGGCAAGGTCGGCCCACATCAGCGAAAAGCCAAAGTTCAGCAGATGCCCATGCGCATCGATCAGTCCCGGCACGATCGTGGTACCGCCCATGTCCCTCACTTCGGCACGCGGCCATTCGCGCTGCAGGTCGGCCGCGCTGCCGACGGCCAGGATCCGGCCCTCGCCATCCCACACCATGGCTTCGGCGACCGGCCGGGTTGGATCGGACGTGTGGATGCGATCTGCGGTCAGCAGCCGCACTCCATCCACATCATTGGAAACAGCTTCGGTGCGGGCACAGCCCTGTACAAGCAGGCCGGCCAGCACTAGCGGAAGCAGACGACGCATGCAGAAACTCCCATCCCCGTAAACGGTCGTCACTATGCATGCCGCCCGACGGGCCCGCAAACGTCGTTGCCTGCGCTGCCGGCCTCAGCCGGTCAGCTCCGCCTCCAGGGTGACCGGCACCGCGCTGAGCGCCCTCGACACCGGACAATTCTGCTTGGCGTCCTCGGCAATCGCGCGGAACTTCGCCTCCTCGATCCCCGGCACCCTGGCTTTGGTGAACAACCGGATCGCGCTCAGCGAAGGGCCTCCGTCCGTGGACAGATCGACCTCGGCACGGCTGTCCACGGAATCTGCCGGATGGCCCGCCTCGGCCAGGGCATTCGCGAGCGCCATGGTGAAACAGCCCGCGTGTGCCGCGGCGATGAGCTCTTCCGGGTTGGTGCCCTTGCCATCGGCAAAGCGGCTGTTGAATCCGTACGGGGTGTCCTGCATCAGCCCGCTGGTGGGCGTGCTGATACTGCCCCGCCCTGATTTGAGGTCACCTTCCCAGCGTGCAGTTGCCTTGCGTGAAATACCCATGGGCATGCTCCAGTTGAAGAAGCGCCAGCCTATGGTCACGGCCGTTAAGATCATGCAGGCCTACCCCGCCTCGGGCGAAATCGCCACCCGCAGCGGCCATCCAGCGCGTAAAAAACGCGGTTTTTTGCAGTTTCCTATTGGCCTCGGCCATTTCTTGTCCTACATTCCAACTGCCGATGCGATCGGCCAGACCACTCCACCTCCATACGGAAAAGGAAACATGGCGAAGACAGCAGTGAAGAAGGCGACCAAGAAGGCCGCTGTAAAGAAGGCGACCGCCAAGGCCGCTGCTCCCAAGGCGATCAAGGAGTCGCTGACCAAAGCCGGCCTGATTTCCCATCTCGCCGAGAGCACCGATCTCGCGGCAAAGGATGTGCGCGCTGTCCTGGCCGCTCTGGATGACACCATCGCCGGCTCGCTGAGCAAGCGCGGCGTGGGTTCGTTCACCCTGCCCGGCATGCTCAAGATCACCGCGACCAAGGTGGCGGCCAAGCCCAAGCGCAAGGGCATCAACCCGTTCACCAAGGAAGAGCAGGTGTTTGCCGCCAAGCCGGCCTCGGTGAAGGTCAAGGTGCGCCCGCTGAAGAAGCTGAAAGACGCGGCTTCCTGATTGATCCGCTCCGGGGCGTTTGCCCCGCGATGCTGAAAGGCCGGTTCCAGGGGGAGCCGGCCTTTTTTGTTTCCCGACAGTGCGTTCATTGCCGTTGATCCATTGTGCAGGCGATGTTGGATGCGAATCCCCCGCCACCACCGACCCGCAGGAACTATGCAGCTGCAGCCCGGGCCCTCGTCGTCTGGGCCATTGCGCTGATAGCGGGTGCCTATCTGGCGGGCTGGGCATGGCAGCAGCCGTTCATGGACAAGCCGAAGATGAGCTGGCAGCTGGCCCGCATGCCTCCGCCGGACACGCTGTTCATGCCGGTTCGCAACGTGCAGGCCGCGCGCATCGCCGACACCTTTGGTGCCCCGCGGGGTGCGGATCGCCGGCACGAGGGCGTCGACATCTTTGCGCCGCGCGGCACCGATGTCCTCAGCGTCACGCCCGGCATCGTTACCGCCATTCGCGACACGGGGCTGGGCGGTCGCCAGGTATGGGTGCTCGGCCCGGCCAACCAGCGTCACTACTACGCCCATCTGGACGACTGGGATCCAGAGCTTGCCGTGGGCGATGTGGTCCTGCCCGGCACCGTGCTGGGCAGCGTGGGCGACACCGGCAATGCGCGGGGCACCCCGCCGCACCTGCACTACGGCGTATATGGGGCCGACGGCGCATATGATCCGCTGCCGCTGCTGCTGGCAGCTGTCGCCAGGCTGGAGCAGCCGGACGCTGCGCGTTAGCATCGGGCGCACACCACAGGGGCCAGGCGGAATTTCCATGGGCAAGCGGTTCTGGATCTGCAGCGCAATAGTCGGCATGGCCGCGCTGGTACTTGGCCTGCTCGTTCACGGCCTGCTGCTGCGCGGCGACTACATCGCCCACGCCGAGCTCTATCGAAGCCAGGCCGATGCCAACGCGCGGTTCGGCTGGATCCTCCTGGCCTATGCGCTCATTGGCCTGTCGATGACCTGGCTCTACTACCGCCTGCACGACAGCGTCGAAGTGCGGCTGCAGCAGGGCCTGGCGTTCGGGCTGGCCATTGGTCTGGTGTCATTCGTGCCCTGGCACCTGCTGGTCCACGTGGCCCAGCCGCTGCCGCTGTCCATGATGCTGCGCCAGTCCGTGCTGGATCTGGTGGCCGCTGGCCTGCTGGGCATGCTGCTGGCCTGGCTGCGCCCGCACCGTCGCGAGCTCACCCTGCCGGACTGACCCCTGGCAGCGCGGCCCCGCGGATCAGGATGCCGCGCGTCGCCGCTTGGGCTGCAGCATGGTGCCGGTGCAGTTGTCGGCCCCGCAGCGGCAGGCCCAGAGTTTTTTCAGCTTCGGCGTGTGTCGCTCATCCAGCACGATGCCGTAGTTGTAGGTCAGCTCCTCGCCCTCGGCGATATCTCGGATCGCCTCGATGAACACCTTGTCCTTGTGTGAGCGACCCTTGTCGTCTTCCTCCACCACCGCTTCGCAATTGGGGTCGCAGCTGTGGTTGATCCAGCGCGCCACGTTGGAGTTGTGGTTGCCGTCGATCACGTAGTCATCGTTGACGGTGAACAGGAACGTGTGACCGTTTTCCTCCAGCCCACCGTATTCCTCGTCGACTTCATCGTGGCTGCGCAGGTCGCCCTTGTAGCGGATGATGCGCTCGCCGGCGGCGATATCCGCGGTCGCGAAGACGCCGTTGCCATGGATCGGCGACAGGCGGGCCTCGATTTTACTTTCCTTCTTCTTTTTCTTGGGCATCGGCTGCGGCTTGAGGGATCGGCCGACTATTGTGGCCAACAGCGGGCTGGGATGCGACAGGCTCCGGGAGCATGCGGCTGCACACCTGGCTGAACATCGTCAGCGCCGGACAGCTGGCGGCATTTGAGCCGCGCAGTCTGAAAGAGTACAATTTCGGTCCTCTTTGGAATTTCTCCCCCGCATGCTTCGCGTTACCCGCCTGACCGACTACGCCACCGTGGTACTGACCGCGCTCGCCGCCGAGCCGGAAACCGTGCTGAGCGCGGCCGGGCTGGCCGATCGTGCAGGCCTGGAAGCACCCACAGTGAGCAAAGTGCTCAAGCCGCTGGCCCAGGCCGGGCTGGTTGAAGGCTTCCGCGGCGCCCATGGCGGCTACCGGCTGACCCGTCCGCCAGGCGACATCACCCTGCTTGAGATCGTCGAGGCCATGGAAGGCCCGATCGCAATGACCGAATGCAGTCTCGACCAACACGTGTGCGGCATTGCCAGCCAGTGCGGCGTGCGCGCCAACTGGCGCCGCATCAACGATGTGGTCGCCGCGGCGCTACGCGACGTCAGCCTGGCGCAGATGTTTGCCGACGCACCCGTGTCTGCAGACGCTCCTCCCCCACCCCCGTCCGGGGCCAGGCGCATCGACGCCCGCCTCGCCGGCAACTGAAATACAGGCAGCCTATGGCCACCCAGATCATCGAACCCGTATTGGAAGAAGAGCGCCCCAACGCGCTGGTCCACGAGCAGCTTGGCCGCAAGTATTCGGCCGGCTTCGTCACCGACATCGAGTCCGAGTCGCTCCCGCCGGGGCTGGACGAGGACACCATCCGCGCCCTTTCCGCCAAGAAGGAAGAGCCTGAGTGGATGCTTGAATGGCGCCTGGCCGCCTACCGCCATTGGCTGACCATGCCGGTGCCCAAGTGGGCCAGGCTCAACATCGAGCCGATCGATCTCCAGTCGCTGAGCTACTTCTCCGCGCCCAAGGGCCCCAAGTACAAATCCCTGGACGAGGTGCCGCAGGAGCTGCTGGACACCTACGACAAGCTCGGCGTGCCGCTGCATGAGCGCGCCAAGCTGGCCGGCGTCGCGGTGGACGCGGTGTTCGATTCGGTGTCGGTCGGCACCACGTTCCAGAAGGAACTCAAGGAAGCCGGGGTGATCTTCTGCTCCATGTCCGAGGCGGTGCGCGATCACCCCGAGCTGGTAAAGCAGTACCTGGGCACCGTTGTGCCGGTGGGTGACAACTACTTTGCCGCGCTGAACTCTGCGGTGTTTTCCGACGGCAGCTTCGTGTACATCCCCAAGGGCGTGCGCTGCCCGATGGAGCTGAGCACCTACTTCCGCATCAACGCCAGCCACACCGGCCAGTTCGAGCGCACCCTGATCATCTGCGAGGACAAGGGCCACGTGTCCTACCTTGAGGGCTGCACCGCGCCGATGCGCGATGACAACCAGCTGCACGCGGCGGTGGTCGAGCTGGTGGCGCTGGAAGACGCGGAGATCAAGTACTCCACGGTGCAGAACTGGTACCCCGGCGACGAGAACGGCGTGGGTGGCATCTACAACTTCGTGACCAAGCGCGCCGAGTGTCGCGGTGCGCGTTCGAAGGTGACCTGGACCCAGGTGGAAACCGGCTCGGCGATCACCTGGAAGTACCCGTCCTGCGTGCTGCTGGGCGACGACTCGGTGGGCGAGTTCTACTCGGTCGCCCTCACCCACCACCGCCAGCAGGCCGACACCGGCACCAAGATGGTCCACGTCGGCAAGCGCACCAAATCCAAGATCATCAGCAAGGGCATCAGCGCCGGGCGCGGGCAGAACACCTATCGCGGCCTGGTCAAGATGGACCGCAACGCCGAGGGCGCGCGCAACTTCACCGAGTGCGACTCGCTGCTGATCGGCAAGAAGTGCGGCGCGCACACCTTCCCCTACATCGAGGTCAAGAATCCGACCGCGACCGTCGAGCACGAGGCCACCACCTCCAAGATCAGCGACGACCAGCTGTTCTACTGCCGCTCGCGCGGGATCTCGGAAGAAGACGCGATCAGCCTGATCGTCGACGGCTTCTGCAAAACGGTCTTCCGCGAGCTGCCGATGGAATTCGCGATCGAGGCCAAGGCGCTGCTCGATATCTCGCTGGAAGGCAGCGTCGGCTGACCGTCGCAGCAACCCTATTCGGAAGCGGGCCCTGCCCGTTTGCACAGGAAAAACCAACCGGCGGGCTCCCCGCCTTACGGGAAACACATCATGCTCAAGATTGAAAACCTCCACGCCAGCATCAACGGGCGCGAAATCCTCAAGGGCCTGACCCTGGACCTGCAGCCGGGCAAGGTGCACGCCATCATGGGCCCCAACGGGGCCGGCAAGTCCACGCTGGGCAACATCCTCGCCGGCCGCGACGGCTACGAGATCACCGAAGGCACCGTCGAGTTCGACGGCAAGCCGCTGCTCGAGCTGGAGCCTGAGGAGCGCGCCGCCGCCGGCCTGTTCCTGGCATTCCAGTACCCGGTGGAAATCCCCGGGGTGAACAACACCTACTTCCTGCGCAGTTCGCTCAACGCCCAGCGCAAGGCGCGCGGCGAGGAGGAACTGGATTCCATGGAGTTCCTCAAGCTGGTGCGCGAAAAGCTGTCCGTGCTGCATCTGGACGACAAGCTGCTGCATCGCGGCGTCAACGAGGGCTTCTCGGGCGGTGAGAAAAAGCGCAACGAGATCTTCCAGATGGCCGTGCTTGAACCGAAGCTGGCGATCCTGGACGAGACCGATTCTGGCCTGGACATCGACGCCCTGCGCCACGTGGCCGAAGGCGTGAACGCCCTGCGTTCGCCGGACCGTGCGTTCCTGGTCATCACCCACTACCAGCGCCTGCTGGAATACATCAAGCCCGACGTGGTGCACGTGCTGGCCGACGGCCGCATTGTCGAAAGCGGCGGACCGGAGCTGGCCGAGCAGCTGGAAGAGCACGGCTATGCCTGGGTCAAGGACCGCATTTCCCCGGAGGCAGCATGAGTACCCTGCTCCAGTCGCTGGCCAGCGGCTTCGAAGGCGACGCCGCCCGCCGCTCCGCGCTTGACGCGGCGCTGGGCGATGGCCTGCCCGGCCCCCGCAGCGAAGCGTGGAAGTACACCCCGCTGCGCGCGCTTGAGCGCCGCGAGTTCGCGCTCTCCCGGGACGTGGTGGAGGTTGATCCGTCGCTGCTGGCGGGCATTGCCGCGCCTCGGCTGGTGTTCGTCAACGGTCGCCTCTCCGAATCGCTGTCGGATCGCACCGGTCTGGACGAAGCGATTGAAGTGCTCACCGATGCCCCGACCGGCAGCGATGACACACGCTATGCGGATCGCGACGCGGTTTTCGCACGCCTGGTGACCAGCCTGGCCAAGCAGGGCGTGCAGGTCCGGGTGCCGGCCGGCGTCCGGGTGGCCCAGCCGCTGCAGCTGGTATTCGTCGGCGCACCGCAGGACGGGGCCGAGCTGGCCTGGCATCTGCGCCACCGCATCGACGTTGGCAAAGGCGCCCGCCTGGCTGTCGCCGAGCACCACATCGCCGCCGGCGCACACCGTCATCTGGACAACGCGCTGATGGAAATCAGCCTGGGTGCCAATGCCGAGCTGGAGCACGCACGCGTCCAGTCGGGCGCCGACGGCGCCACCGCATTTCTGCGCACCGAAGCCGAGCTGGCCGAATCGTCCCACTACCGTCGCGTCGACGTGGAGCTGGGCGGCGCGCTGTCGCGCCACGAGCTCAACGTGCGCCTGACCGGCGAAGAGGCCCGCCTGGACGCCAACGGCGTGCTGCTGGCCGCGGGACGCCGCCATCTGGATACCCGCCTTGCCATCGACCACGTTGCAGGCAACACCTCCTGCGGCCTGCTGTGGCGTGGCATCGGCACCGGCCGCGGCCGCGTGGTGTTCCACGGCGGCATCACCATCGAGGCCGGCGCTGACGGCACCGATGCCCGGCTGTCCAACAAGAACCTGCTGCTGTCGCCCGATGCCGAGATCGATACCCTGCCGGTGCTGGTGATCCACGCCGACGAAGTGGAAGCCGCCCACGGCGCCACCGTCGGCCAGCTGGACGAATCCTCGCTGTTCTACATGCGCTCACGCGGCCTGTCCGAGCGCGAGGCGCGGGTGCTTCTGACCCAGGCCTTCACCCGCGAGCCGCTGTCCGCGGTGCAGGACCCGGCCCTGCGCGAGGCGATGGACGCCCGCCTGATCGCCACCCTGGAAACCGTTTCCGGCGTGACGGGCGGATGAGCGTCCGCGCGCAAGGGGCCGACGCCCCGGGAGGAGCGGCCCCGGCAGTGGACTGGGAACGCATTCGCGCGGACTTCCCGCTGTTGCAGCGCCAGGTACACGGCAAGCCGCTGGTGTACCTGGACAGCGCCAACACCGCGCAGAAGCCGGCCCCCGTGATCGAGGCGGTGGACCGGTTCTACCGTCACCAGAACGCCAACGTCAGCCGCGCCGTGCACCAGCTCGGCAGCGAGGCCACCGAGGCCTATGAGGGCGCGCGTGCCAAGCTCGCCCGCTTCATCAATGCCCGCCCCGCGGACCTGGTGCTGTGCAGCGGAACCACGTTCGCCATCAACCTGGTGGCGTATTCCTGGGCCCTGCCGCAACTCAGGCCCGGCGACACCATCCTGGTCTCGCGCATGGAGCACCACGCCAACATCGTGCCCTGGCAGCTGGTGGCTGAGCGCACCGGGGCCAGCATCCGCGTAGCCGAAATCAAACCTGACGGCAGCCTGGACCTGGACGCCCTGTACGCAGCCATGACCCCGGACGTGAAGCTGCTGGCGGTCACCCATGTCTCCAACCTGCTCGGCACCGTCAACCCGGTGCGCGACATCTGCCGCGAAGCCCGCAAGCGGGGCATCGCCACGCTGGTGGACGGCTCGCAGGCGCTGCCGCATCGGGCGGTGGATGTCACCGCGATCGGCTGCGATTTCTACGTATTCACCGGCCACAAGATGTGCGGGCCCACCGGTACCGGCGCATTGTGGGCGCGTCGCGAACACCTCGAGGCGATGCCGCCGTTCATCGGTGGCGGCGAGATGATCAAGGAGGTCAGCTTCGACGGCACCGTGTTCAACGATGCTCCGCACCGCTTTGAAGCGGGCACGCCCAACATCGCCGGCTTCGTTGGCCTGGGCGCGGCGGTGGATTACCTCGACGGCATCGGCATGGGCCATATCGAAGCGCGCGAAGCCGAGCTGCTGGCGCACCTGACCGAAGAGATGGACCGCATCGAAGGCGTGCGCATCATCGGCCGCGCGCCGGAGAAGGCCGCGGTGGTGTCATTCCTGGTGGATGGCGCCCACGCCCACGACCTGGCCACGCTGCTGGACCTGGAAGGCATCGCGGTGCGCTCGGGCCAGCACTGCGCCCATCCGCTGCTGCAGTACTTCGGAGTCGCTGCCACCTGCCGCGCGTCGCTGGCGTTCTACAACACGCATGCGGAAATCGAAGCGTTCGTTGCCGGGCTGCACAAGGTCCGCAAGCTGCTCGGCTGACCGTGACCAGACTGGAATTCAGGCCGGCGACGGCTGCCGACATCGATGCCATCGTCGCCCTGGTGACCTCGGCGTATCGGGGCGATGCCAGCCGCGCCGGGTGGACCACCGAGGCCGACCTGCTCGATGGCCCGCGCATCGACCCGGAGGTGCTGCGCGCCGACATCGAGCGCCCGCACAGCATCGTGCTGCTGGCCTCCTCCGACGCGTCCGCCGACGCGCTGCTGGCCTGCGCCCACGTGGCGGTGGAGGACGGCGCGGGTTACTTCGGCATGTTCGCGGTCCAACCCGGCCAGCAGGGCGCGGGCACCGGCAGGGCCATGCTTGACGCGTGCGAACGCATCGCCACTGACACCTGGGGCATGGACACGATGCGCATGACGGTGATCACCCAGCGCGCGGAACTCATCGCCTGGTACGAACGCCGCGGCTATCGCCGCACCGGCGTCTTCAAGCCCTTCCCCTACGGTGACGAACGCTTCGGCATCCCCAAGCGCGACGACCTGCGCTTCGAGGTCCTTGAAAAGCCAACCACGTCGGCCGCGTAGGGCCGACCTACGACAAGCACGCACCGAGACGATGAACCACATGGAAAACGAAGGCTGGATCCGCGTCTGCGCAACCTCCGAACTGCTGCCCGGCGAGATGCAGGTGGCATGGGACGGCGACACCCCGATCCTGGTGTTCAACCGCGACGGCGACCTGTATGCGCTGGAAGACCGCTGCAGCCACGAGGACTTCGAGCTGTCGGCGGGTGAATTCGACCCGGCTACCGGCACCATCGAATGCGTCCTGCATGGGGCGAAGTTTGACGTCAGTGATGGCCGCGCCCTGTGCGCGCCGGCCTACGCGCCGGCGGTGAAGTTCCCGGTGAAAGTCCACGACGACGCCGTCTGGACCCGCGACGACCGCCACTGACTCCTCGCAAGCGCGCACGACGCGCTCCCGCGAATATTGCTGAACCCTATTGAAACAATAACCATTCTCATTACAATTCTCATTGTTGTGCCGGGCCGGGTGCCCGGCATTCCACTATTCCGCCCGCCTTCATGCCTGGCAGCCGCCGCCAGCCCAGGTTGAAGCGCGCACGTTCATGAACCTGGAGTTGTCTGATGTCCCCACGTAACACCCGCCTGTCTGCGGCCCCGCGGCGCAACCTGCTTGCCCTCACCATTGCCCTGGCCTTCGCCGCCCCCGCTGCGGCGGACACCGGCGCACGCGATCCGGTCAATTTCGACGCCGTGGTGGTGACCGCCTCGGGCTTCGAGCAGAAGATCACCGACGCTCCGGCGAGCATCAGCGTGATCAGCCGCGAGGAGCTTGAGCGCAAGCAGTACGCCAACCTGGCCCAGGCCCTTGGCGACGTGGAAGGCGTGGACATCAACCAGGGCACCGGCAAGACCGGCGGCCTGAACATCAGCATCCGCGGCATGCCCAGCGCCTACACCCTGGTGCTGGTGGACGGCCGCCGCCAGAACAACGGCGGCGACATCACCCCGAACGGGTTTGGCGAAACCGCCAACAGCTTCATGCCGCCGCTGGCGGCCATCGAGCGCATCGAGGTGATCCGCGGGCCGATGTCGACCCTGTATGGATCGGACGCCGTCGGCGGCGTGGTCAACATCATCACCCGCCGCGTGGCCGACGCCTGGATGGGCTCGGTGGGCCTGAACCACGCCTTCCAGGAAAACACCGGCTACGGCGCCTCCACCGGCGCCAACGTGTACGTGGCCGGCCCGCTGGCCGCCGACCGCCTGGGCCTGGCCATCCGCGGCAGCATCAGCGAGCGCGGCGCTTCGGACCTGAGCTTCGATGACGGCTCGGTGGTCAGCCGCCGCGGCGCCGCCGCTGTGGAAGGGCGCAACACCAACTGGGGCGCACGCCTGACCCTGACCCCCAACGACCTGCACGAGGTGTCGTTGGATATCGAGCAGGGCCGGCAGGTGTACGAGAACGGCGACTGCCAGCTCGGCACCCTGGATGGCTGGGGCGGCAACGCCGTGGCCGGCTGCACCACGCCGGACGACAGCGCCGCCGGCTACTCCGACGAGCTGCGTTTCAACCGCGAACAGGCGGTGCTGGCCCACCGCGGCACGATCGGCTTCAGCCTGTGGGAAAGCGCCCTGACCTGGAAGAGCACCGAAACCACCGGCCGCACCATCCCCGGCACCATCGACCTGGCGTGGACCAACTTCCCCGGCATCGTCGGCGGCGCGCCGCGCAAGCTGGAATCGGAAGACCTGATCCTGGACACGCGCCTGGTGACGCCGCTGGGCGAAAGCCACACGCTGAGCGTGGGCGGACAGTACATCGACGCGCAGGTGGAGGACGGCATCGCCGCCGAGCGCTTCGAGCGCAGCTCGTGGGCGATCTTTGTCGAGGACGAATGGCGCATCGTCGATTCGGTGGGCCTGACCTTCGGCGGCCGCTACGAGGACCATGATGCATTCGGCGGCCACTTCAGCCCGCGCGTGTACCTGACCTGGGCGGCCAGCGATGCCTGGACCGTGAAGGGCGGCGTCAGCCGCGGCTACCGCACCCCCAGCGTCAACGACCTGCACGACGGCATCAACGGGGCCACCGGCCAGGGTCGCACCATCACCATCGGCAGCCCGCACCTGAAACCGGAAACCAGCCGCAACCACGAGATCGGTTTCTACTACGACGGCGGCCAGGGCTTCAACGCCAACCTGACCCTGTTCCATACCGAATTCGAAGACATGATCAGCTCCGGCACCCCGGTGGCGAACTGCTGGGCGGCCAGCGGCCAGAACCTGCCGGGCTGCCTGGACATGGGCAGCGGCTTCACCCAGGACAGTTTCTCCCAGAGCACCAACGTGGGCGAAGCCACCAGCCGCGGCGCCGAGCTGGCCGCACGCTGGCACTTCACCGACACCTGGTCGGTGGGCGGCAACTGGACCTGGGCCGACACCGAGCAGAAGAGCGGTGCCGACCGCGGCGCGCCGTTCACCAACCAGGCCCGCAACTCGGCCAACGCCAGCCTGGACTGGGAGACCACCGATGACCTCAGCCTGTGGCTGCGCGCCGAGTACCGCAGCGAGCGCGACCGCTTCACCAGTCTCTACGAGAACCTGAGCGCGTCCGACAGGGCCATCGTGGACGGCCTGGGCCAGCTGAGCTCCTACACCCAGTTCCACCTGGGCGGATCATGGCGCGCATCGGAGAACGTGACCCTCAACGCCACCATCTACAACCTGTTGGACAAGGATTTCCTGGACGGCGACTACTACGTGACCAATACCGGGGACACCAGCTGGGGCTCGCACTACGCCCAGATCGGCCGTTCGGTCACCGGCACCCTGCAGGAAGGCCGGCGCCTGTGGCTGTCAGTCAACGTCGGCTTCTGAACCGGCCGGGCTCGGGCTCAATCGAGGACGCAGGCGCATGGCGATCAGTTCGCCACCGCCTTCGAGCATGAACCGGCTCCGCTGCGAGGACGCCAGCACCGCGGCATCTCCCTGCTCCAGTGCTGGCAGCCCGCTGGCCTGATCGAAGCGGCCCTGGCCTGCCAGCAGGAACAGGAGCCAGCCTTCTGCCGGATCGGCGAAAAACAGCATCGGCCCAACCAGGGGCCGATGCCAGACATCGACTTCCACCAGATCGCGTTGCCACATCAGGTTCAGCGCCACGACCCGTCCGTCGATGGGCTCGCCGGTCACCGGCTCGCCGCCGTCATAGCGTGCCCGCCCATGCGGCGGCAGCAGCTCTTCCGCTCGGCCGTCGCCAAACCGCAGCCGCAGCCCTTCGCCTTCCACCAGCACCTGTTCCCGGGCGACCCCCGGGAACAGCGACCAGGGCGCGGCCTGTTCGATCTCCGCCAGCGACAGCCGCCACAGCCAGTCGCTGTCATCCGGCCAGGCCGCGATTGCCCGGGTCCAGCCGAGGCCATTGCGCCAGCGCTCGCGGCGATGCGTATATGCCGGCAGCACCTGGGGTTTGGACGGAAGGACCATCATCTGCACAGTCTATCCACTGCCTGCTGCCCGACGACCCTGTCCGCGCCTTCCCGCAGAAAAGGCACCGCCCATGCACAGCAGGGTGGGCACGGGCGGCTCTACATCCATGTAACGGCATCCTGCCGGTCCTCGAGGGCTCCCTGCCCCCGTCTTCCGGGAGCACGCGGCTCCCGGAAAGATCAATCAACGCTGCTTGGACACGCCTGCAGTGGCGGGCGCACGCCGGGTCGGGGTGCCGGTCTCGATCCGGTCGCGGTTGCGCTCCACCGTGGCCAGGCCGATGCCCTTCACCAGAGCCAGCTCATCGGCGCTCTTGAACGGTCCGTTGGCGGCGCGATGGGCAACGATTTCCTCGGCCTTGGCCGGTCCCACGTTGGACAGCACCTGCGACAGCTTCTCCGCATCGGCTGTGTTGATGTTCACCTTTTCGCTGGCCGAGGCGCCGCCGAGCATCAGCAACGACAACAGCAAGCTGGCAAAAACGATCCTGATTCCTTTCATGATCCTGCTCCTTGATGGTGTGGTGTCTTTCCAGTCCCCGAACCGGGAGCGTCCCGGCCGGCATGCACAGTCTCCCCATCGGTGCCCGCCGCTCCCATCGCCAAACGCCCCGCACCGGGCCCGGCGGACCCCGCGCCACCGGGTAGGAAAAGCCTGAAGCCGGGCCGCGCTAAAATGGGCGTCTCCCCGCACAGCGAGCACCTCTCCATGGATACCAGCAAGATCAGCCAGTACGTCTCCAGCAAATGGGACGACGAACTCATCGACCAGCTTTCCGACTACATCCGCATCCCCGCCAAGTCGCCCATGTTCGATCCCGATTGGGAGAAGAACGGCCACATGGACGAAGCAGTAAAGCTGATGGCCGGCTGGGCGAAGTCGCAGCCGATCCCCGGCATCCAGGTCGAGGAGATCCGGCTGGAAGACCGCACGCCGGTGATCCTCATCGAGATCCCCGCTGCCAACGGTGGCAGCAACGACGACTGCGTGCTGATGTATGGCCACCTGGACAAGCAGCCGGAAGTCACCGGCTGGGACGAGGACAAGGGCCCGTGGAAGCCGGTGCTGCAGGACGGCAAGCTGTACGGCCGCGGCAGCGCCGACGATGGCTACGCGCTCTACAGCTCGCTGGCGGCGATCACCGCGCTGCACGAGCAGCAGCTGCCGCATTCGCGCATCGTGCTGCTGATCGAGTCGTGCGAAGAGTCGGGCAGCTACGACCTGCCGGCCTACGTTGAACACCTGTCCGACCGCATCGGCATCCCTTCGCTGGTGGTGTGCCTGGATTCGGGCTGCGGCAACTACGAGCAGCTGTGGTGCTGCACTTCGCTGCGCGGCATGACCGGCGGCGACCTGACCGTGGAAGTGCTGACCGAAGGCGTGCACTCCGGCGATGCGTCGGGAATCATTCCTTCCAGCTTCCGCCTGCTGCGCCAGCTGCTGACCCGCATCGAAGACGAGGACAGCGGCCGCATTCTCATCGACGCCCTGCACGCGGCGATCCCGCAGGATCGCGTGGACCAGGCCCGCGAGGCCGCCAAGGTGGTCGGTTCGGAGGTGTACAACAAGTTCCCTCTGGTGCCGGGCCTTGAGCCGGTCACCGATGACCCGGCCGAGCTGATCCTCAACCGCACCTGGCGCCCGGCGCTGTCGATCACCGGCGTGGACGGCCTGCCGAGCCTGGACGACGCGGGCAACGTGCTGCGTCCGAAGACCGCGGTGAAGCTGTCGCTCCGCCTGCCCCCGACCATCGACGGCAAGCGTGCCGGCGAACTGCTGACCGAAGCCCTGGTGCGCGACACGCCCAACGGCGCCAAGGTGACCCTGGAGCTGGAGAAAGCCGCCACCGGCTGGAACGCCCCGGCCCTGGCTCCGTGGCTGGACAAAGCCCTGGATGAAGGCAGCCGCGAGTTCTTCGGCAAGCCGGCGATCCACATGGGCGAAGGCGGCTCGATCCCGTTCATGGGCCTGCTCGGCGAGAAGTTCCCCGGCGCGCAGTTCCTGATCACCGGCGTGCTGGGCCCGCACTCCAACGCCCATGGGCCGAACGAGTTCCTGCACATCGACATGGTCAAGAAGGTCACCGCCTGCGTGGCCAAGGTGCTGGCCGACCACCACCACGCCAGCGCGCGCGGCGAAACCATACGCTGAGCGCGGCGCTCGCCTGGCAACGGGCGATCGGCTAGGCTTTTGCCGGTCGCCCGTCGGGCAAGGGGAACAGAACATGCCAACTCCATTCGGCAGCGAAAGCTGGCTTTACATCATCCTGCTCGGGCTGATCGTCGGCATCCTGGCGCGGGTCATCACACCCGGCCGCCGGCGCCTGGGGATCATCCTCACTTCGCTGCTGGGCATCGGCGGCGCGCTGCTGGCCACGTGGCTCGGCCAGCAGCTGGACTGGTACTCCGCCGGCGAGGCGGCCGGATTCCTGGGTGCACTGGTCGGTGCCATCCTGATCCTCGGCGTGGCCCAGCTGATCCGGCGATAGCCGAGGTGTTCCGGGCCCACTCCATGACGCCCATCACTGGAATCCTGTTCGCCGTTCTCGCCCTGGCTCCACTGGTTGCCGCCGGCAGCCCGCCTTCCTCGAAACTTGACCGGGCCGCAACCGCCGTGCAGCCGCTGGTGGAAGAGGCCGCGGGCAACGGCATCCGCATCTCGGTGGGGCTGGCGGACGTCTCGGGCGGTCACGGCGGCACCCGCATCGTTGGCTCGCCGGACAGCTACAACCCCGCCAGCACGATCAAGCTGGCGCTGCTTGCCACCGTAATGCGCCAGGCGGATCGCGGCATGCTCAACCTGGATGCACCCATCAGCATTTCGCCCTACATGGTCGTTGGCGGCTCCGGCGACCTGCAGCGTGAAGAGATGCCCTTCACCACCACCGTGGGCGACGTGGCCCGGCGCATGGTGGTGCTCAGCGACAACACAGCCACCAACGTGCTGCTCTATTACGTCGGCCTGCCTACGGTGCAGGCACTGCTGGACGATCTGGATCTGGGCACGATGAAGTTCCACCGGCAGATGTTCCCCGGCGACAAAATCCCACCGCCCGCAAATGTCACCGACGCCGCCGATACCGTAGCCCTGCTGCAGGCGGTCTACACCGGTGACCTGCTAACCGAAGCTTCGCGCACCCAGGTGCTGGACTGGATGCGCGCGCAGGAAGTGAACACCAAGTTCGGCGCCGTCCTCGACGGAGACCACATCGCCCACAAGACTGGGGAAACCGGCAAGGTCACCCACGATGTGGGGTATTTCCTGGTGCCGGGCAGCGAAACGATCGTCGCCGTGTTCACCGAAGTGGACGAGTCCACCGGCTACGAGGACACCATGCGCATCGGCAACCCCGTCGTGCAGGAGATCGCCAAAGCGATCCATGCGGAGTTGGAAAGATAGCCCGAGCCGCGCATCCCTCCGATCAAATGAAGGAATCCGGCGCTGCCGTGTAGAAGAAGGGGAACGGCCCTCACGCGGCCGGAAACGAAGGGAGCAGATCTGGCATGCGGACGATGAAATTATGGAGCGTGGCCCTGGCGGCCGTTGTGGTACTGGCGGCGTGTGGCCGCGACGATGCCGCCGCCCCGGGCGAGGAGGCCCAGGCACTGCAGATTTACGAGGTTCCGCCGGCGCAGCTGCAGTCGGTGCACCGCGCGCTGCGGGAAGTCCTGGAGGTCAACAAGACCGGCTCGGTCTCAAGCAGCGACGGCAAACTGGTGGTGTTGGCCCCTGCCAGCACGCAGGCTTCAATCGGCAGCGCCATAGAAAGCCTTTCCCAACTTCCGGCGGACGCCGGGCCGGCCAACGACGTGCCGATCCGCCTGCGCTTCTGGCTCCTGCAAGGCAGCGCCGAAGAGAACCCTGCAGACCCACGCCTAGAGCCGCTGAAGCCGGCCCTGGACGCGGCCTCCAGAGGGCTCGGGCTGCACGGATACAGCCTGCAGGGATTCACCGAAGTGCTCACCACGCCCGGAAAGAGCTTCACGACAGAAACCAGCAACCTCATCGCCCGGGGCGGCGCCAACCTGTCCGGGGCCGGCGTAACGCTCGACATCACGATGGACATGAAGCAGCACGACGCTTTCTGGGACGCCAAGATCGAAACGGGCGCCCTGCTGGAACCGGGCCAGTTCCTCGTCCTGGGGACCAGCGCCGCGGCGGATGGCAGCATGCGGCTGATCGTCGCACAGGCCCAGCTGGCCGCTGACGAAATCTGACGGGATGCCGATCGACGAGGGCGAGCTCGTCGCGTCCTGGCGGCGCGTCGAGCATCCGCTTTATAACGCGCTGTACCGCATGCTGTGGGACGCGCAGGAATGCCAGGACATGATCCAGGATGCCTACCTGCGCCTGTGGAGCCGAAGGACCCGTGTGGATGCGGACCGCATCGACGCACTGGCATGGACCGCCGCGCTCAACCTGGCACGCAATCGCCTGCGCTGGCGCAGGCTACGCGGCTGGCCGGTCGCTCCGGACACGCTGGATGGAATCGCCGGCGGGGAGGATCCGCAGGCCGCAGCCGAACAGGCGGGCCTGCATGCCGCTTTGCGACGGCTTCCCGTGGCGATGCTTGAAGTGGTATTGATGGCCGAATTCAGCGGGATGTCCACGCGCGGGATCGCGCAGGCCCTGGGCATCCCCGAGGGCACCGTCGCCTCGCGCAAGCACAAGGCAGTACAGCGCCTGAAACAATGGCTGGGAGATCAGTGATGGACGAACGCATGCCAACCCGCGCACTGGCCAGGCTGTCACCGCCGCTAGGCGGAGAACAGCGGCTGCGCGCGGCCCTGCACGGCCGTGAGGCAGGCTTTGGCTGGCTCCTGCCGTCTGCTGTCACCTTCGCCTGCCTGTGCGTACTGGCCATCCTCCTCGCGCTGCGGCCCGATCCAATGGACACCCGGATCCGGCACGCGATCAACGAAGCAGTCACGCCGCCTACCGGCGGCATCCGCGTGGCGGATGTGAACGTGGAAAGGGTAGAGAGCCTGGATCCAGCCGTGCGCATCTATCGCCTGGCCGGAGAGCCGGCCGCCGTTCGATCCACGGGAGGCTGACCGCGGGCTGACGCCCACCGCCGCTAAGAGCGCCCGTACACGTCTTCGTAACGGACGATGTCGTCCTCGCCCAGGTAGTCACCGGACTGCACTTCGATCAGCTCCAGCATCTCGCTGCCCGGGTTTTCCAGCCGGTGCTTCGCGCCCAGCGGGATATAGGTGGACTGGTTGGCGTGCAGCTCGAACACGTCGTTGTCGCGCGTGACCCGTGCGGTGCCGCGCACCACGATCCAGTGCTCGGCGCGGTGTTTGTGGGACTGCAGTGAGAGCCGCCCGCCCGGCTTGACCTTGATCCGCTTGACCTGGAATCCATCGTCCTGGTCGATCGAATCGTAGCTGCCCCAGGGGCGATGGACTTCGCGGTGCAGCACCGCGTGGCTGCGGTCGCCGGCCTTGAGCCTGGCCACCACGTCCTTGACCTGCTGCACCCGGTCCTTGTGCGCCACCAGCACGGCATCGTCGGTTTCCACCACCACCAGATCGTCAACGCCGACCATGGCCACCAGGCGGCGCGAATACGCGTAGCTGTTGCGACTGTCGATGGCGATCACGTCGCCGTGGTGGGCGTTGCCATCGGCGTCCTGCTTGCTGACTTCCCACAGCGCCGACCAGGATCCGACATCGTTCCAGCCGATGTCGACCGGCAGCACCCTGGCTTCGGCGGTCTTCTCCATCACCGCGTAGTCGATCGAGTCCGCGGGCGATGCGGCAAAGGCATCCCGGTCCAGGCGGATGAAGTCACCGTCGCGGGCCGCTCCTTCGAACGCCTTGCGCACGGCCGCCACCATCTCCGGCTGGAACTTCTCCAGCTCCTCCAGATAGCGCGATGCGCGGAACAGGAACATGCCGCTGTTCCAGTAGTAACCGCCTTCCGCCAGATAGCCCTGCGCAGTCTCCGCATCGGGCTTTTCGACGAAGCGCAGCACGTCACGCACGCCCGTATCGGTCTGACCCACGTCTGCCTGTATGTAACCGAAGCCGGTTTCCGCGGCTTCCGGAACAATGCCGAACGTCACCAGCGCGCCGGCTTCCGCCGCCGGCATCGCTTCACGCACGGCCGCCTGGAAGGCCGCCGGATCACGCACCACGTGATCGGAAGGCAGCACCAGCAGCAGCGGATCTTCACCCCCGGCAACGGCCTGCAGGGCGGCGGCGGCGATGGCCGGCGCCGTATTGCGCCCGACCGGCTCCAGCACAATTGCCGCACCCTCAACACCCACCAGTCGCAGCTGCTCGGCGGCCAGGAAACGGTGATCCTCATTGGCGACCACGATCGGAGCGCTCTGGGCCAGCGGCGCCACGCGCTGCCAGGTCTCCTGGAGCATCGTGGCCTCGCCCGCCAGGGCAAGGAACTGCTTGGGATAGGCCTCACGCGACAGCGGCCACAGCCGTGTACCGGAGCCTCCCGACAGCAACACCACCTGCAGATTCGACATCACCAACTCGCCTGGACTCGCCCGAAAAGGAGCCTGAGTTTACCCTGTGCCCCATCGCCCACCGCTTCGTTCCCCGCCATGTCGCTGCAACCCTGCTCCGCTTCAACCCATTGGCCCAGCGCGGCGATCCGTCAATGAAGGCGCTGATCTTCGCCGCCGGCCTCGGCCAGCGCATGCGGCCGTTGACCGACACCACCCCCAAGCCGCTGCTGCAGGCCGCCGGCAAACCGTTGATCGTGTGGCATCTGGAGCGACTGGCGGCGGCCGGCGTGCAGGAAGTAGTGATCAACACCTCCTGGCTGGCATCGCAGTTCCCCGCTGCACTCGGTGACGGCAGCCGCTGGGGCCTGGCGATCCATTACTCGTATGAGGGCGAGGTGCCGCTGGAAACCGGCGGCGGCATGTGGCGGGCGCTGGCCCGGCTGGGCAACGATCCCTTCATCGCCGTCAACGGCGACATCTGGACCGACTACGACTTCAAGCTGCTGCCGCCACAGCCGCGCGGCGACGCGCATCTGGTGCTGGTGGACAACCCGGATCACAACGCGGCCGGGGATTTCGCCCTCTGCCCCAACGGCATCCTGCGCAATGACGGCGACGGGCGGCTGACCTTCTCCGGGATCGGGATCTACCGCGCGTCGCTGTTTGATGACTGGCGGCGGATCATCGGTGACGCGCCCGGCGCGGAACGGACCCCACCCGGATTCAAGCTGGCGCCACTGCTGCGCGCTGCCATCGCCGAGAGCCAGGTCACCGGTGAGCACCACACAGGGCGATGGACAGATGTGGGCACGCCCGAGCGGCTTGCCGGATTGGACGCGGAACTGGGCGAGTAGGGAGTTCGTCGCCATCGCCGGCATGGCGGATGTCACGCGGTTTCGCGCGCACGGCGCGCTCCTACTGGAGCCGATGCACACGCAGGTGCGAACGGAAACGCGTGGCCCTTCAGCCCTCGGCCATCACCTGGCGCAGGAAAGGCACGGTGATGCGCCGCTGGGCCGCAAGGGATTCGCGGTCCAGCCGGTCAAGCAGCCCGGTCAGGCGGCCCAGGTCGCGGTCCACCCGGCGCAACAGCCAGTCGATCGCGGCTTCGTCGATCTGCAGTCCGCGCCGGTCGGCACGCACCCGCAGCACCTGCCGGCGGCCCTCATCATCCAGCGCCTCCAGACGGATACGCGTGCACTGCCCCAGCCGCGAGCGCAGGTCGGGCAAGGTCAACGGCAACTCGTCCGGCTGCACCCGCGCGGCGTACAGCACCCCGGTTCCGGACACCCGGGCCCGGTTGTGGAAATCGAACAGGGCAATCTCGTCGCTGCGCTGGCCGGCCATCAGGTCCAGGCCATCCAATGCCACCAGATCGTACTCGTGCAGCCCTGTCAGGGCCTGCTCAAGGCGCCCAACGGCGCTGGCCATGGGCACGTAGGCAACGCGCCGACCCTGCACCTGGGCATGGGCACAGGCGGCCATCACCAGATGGCTCTTGCCGGTGGAAGGGGGGCCAGACAGGTACAGCCAGTCACCAGCCGACCCCGCCGCCAGCGCGCTCAGCTGTTCCACCGCGCCCGGCGGCGCCGCCACGAACGTGTCGAATCGCTGGTCAGGCGGATAGCGCAACGCCAGGGGCAGCTGTCGCCCGCTGCCCGGAGAGCCGATCGGCGGGTTCACGCTGCCGGCGTCCCCTTGCCGTCGCCGCCGGTCACGATGCTGCCGGAATCGACCATCAGTCCGGAAGGACTGCCCGCATACAGGCGGCTGTTGGTGTAGCGCTCGTGCGCGTAGCGCAGCAGCACGTTGGCCACCGCCGCCACCGGCAGCGCGATCAGCATGCCCAGGAACCCCAGCAGCTGGCCGCCGGCCATCACCGCGAAGATCACCGCCACCGGGTGCAGGCCAATCCGGTCACCCACCAGCCGCGGCGTCAGTACGTAGCTTTCCAGCAGCTGGCCGGCAGTGAACACCGCGGTCCCCAGGATCAGCAGCTGCCAGTCGATGCCCTGCGCCTGCACCAGCGCGGCGACCAGCATCAGGATCGCGCCCACCGTCGCCCCCAGGAAGGGCACGAAGCTGATCAGCCCGGCAATCAGGCCAACCAGGATGCCCATCTCCAGCCCGATCAGCTGCAGGCCGACGGCGTAGAACACGCCCTGGGCCACCATCACCAGGAACTGTCCGCGCAGGAAGCCGCCCAGGCGATCATCCGATTCGCGCGCCAGGCGGGCGACAGTGTCGATATGGTCACGCGGAACCAGCGAAGCCACCCGCTCCACCAGCAGATCCCAGTCGCGCAGGAAGTAGAACGTCAGGATCGGCACCAGTACCAGGTTGACGATCCAGGTAATGAACACGAAGCCCGAACGCTGCAGATAGCCGAAAAACGACGCAGCTGCCCCACCCGCCTGCTGCCAGTGCTCACGCACCAGGTCGAACAGCCGCTGCGGATCCGCCCAGTCCGCCAGGGAGAAGCCGGTGCGCCCCTCGACCCACGGAATCGCGGTTCCCACGATCCATTCCTGGATGGAAGGCAGGGATTCGCCAAGGGTCCTGACCTGGCGCTCGATCATCGGCACCAGGATCAGCATAGCCAGGGTCACCAGCAGCACCAGCAGCAGGTACACCAGGCTGACCCCGAAGATCCGCGATCGTCCGGTGCGTTCCACCCGGTCCACCAGCGGATCGCACAGCCAGGCCAGCAGCGCCGCCATCACGAACGGAGTCAGGATCGGCCCCAGCGCAATCAGCAGCCACAGCACCACCGCCAGCACCAATCCCCACTGCAGACGCTTGAGGAACAGGGCGATCGACGCGGTGTCCTGCAAAGGCGCCATGGTCAGCGCACCAGCCGGTAAATCGGGGTGCCGGTATCAAGCAGCATGTCCACCTCCGCCAACACCCGCTCATCGGCCAGGCTGCGGAAGCCCGGCAGCCCGGTCAGCAGCTCCAGCTCCACTTCCAGGCCCTGGGCCGTGGCCCGCACCGGGGTGATCCGCTGGACCACCGACATGCCCTGCAGGTAACCCGCCAGGCGGATGAAATCATCGCTGCTGTCGATCCCGGTGAACGTCACCTGGTAGCTGCCGGCCGGCCCCGTCTCCGGCGCGCGCGCATAGCGCTTGACCAGCGCATCGGCGGCACCGTCGGCGCCGCCGGCCATCGCGGCCTGCGGCCGTGCGTTTTCGGTGGACCACTGCGACAGCACCCGGCCGTTGTCGACGAAGGTCCAGTCGGCCTTCCAGCCGCCGTCGTGCCGGTACAGCTTGCCCAGCAGCTGCATCGGCGGCGCGTAACGGGCCGACAGCCGCGCGACGGCGGCGTGGTCACCCCGCCAGATTGCGCCCGTGGCGGCCTGCTCGGCGGCACTTCCCCGCGGCAGGCCAAGCCCATACCCGCGTTCGCCGGCGCGATCGAGCACCGGGCGCACCGCGTTGTTCTGGTTGAGGGTGACCAGCCGCGCGCCGCGGCCATCATCAATGGCCAGCCACAGCACCGGCCGCGGTCGCGGCTCCGGCCACACCGGCAGGCCCAGCGCGGCAGCCATGCTCTCTACCGCTTCCTCACGGAAGCGCACCACCAGCGTGGTGTGGAAGGTGGGCGCGCCACTGGCCGAGGTGCCCTCGTCCTGACGGTAATCGAAGTTCTCCACGTAGCCTTCGGCGCGCCGCAGCTCGGCCGCCACACCCGGCCGCTCGGCCACCGTCCGGTCTCCGGACAGCTTGCCCAACACCTGGGCCAACGCGCGGCCCAGTGCGGTGCGGCGCTCATTCTCACGCTGGCTGTGGACGCGCACCTCGGCCTCGTACAGGCCCTGCGCGCCGGCGCGGTCTCCTTCCATCCGCTGGGCCTGGACATTGCCGGCCAACAGCAGGCAGCCGGCAACCAGCCAGGCCATCCAGCATCCGATGCGGTTCACGTGCAGCATGTGGTGTTCCCGGAACGTACAGATCGCGGAATGTTGCCACAAAGCCGATGTGCTGTTTGTTGGGGCGCCGTCCCGCCGCGCCAACAACCATGGAGGCCGCGAGGCGTCCCCGGCTGCTAAAATCGCGCATTGTCCTTTACTGGCGGCGCACCCGTGACCACCCCCACCCCGCTCACCTACCGCGATGCGGGCGTCGATATCGATGCCGGCAACGCCCTCGTTGAACGCATCAAGCCGCTGGTCAAGCGCACCCACCGTCCCGGCGTGATGGGCGGGCTGGGCGGCTTCGGCGCGCTGTTCGACCTGTCCGGCCGCTACCGCGAGCCGGTGCTGGTCTCCGGTACCGACGGCGTGGGCACCAAGCTCAAGCTGGCCCAGCAGCTGGGCCGCCACGACAGCATCGGCATCGACCTGGTGGCCATGTGCGTCAACGACATCGTGGTCCAGGGCGCGGAGCCGCTGTTTTTCCTGGACTACTTTGCTACCGGCAAGCTGGATGTGGATACGGCCGCGGCGGTGGTGGGCGGGATTGCCGCCGGCTGCGAGCTGGCCGGCTGCGCCCTGATCGGCGGCGAAACCGCGGAAATGCCGGATATGTACGCCCCCGGCGAGTACGACCTCGCGGGCTTCTGCGTGGGCGCGGTGGAAAAAGCCAACCTGGTGGATGGCTCGCGCGCCCAGGCCGGCGACGTGCTGATCGGCATCGGCTCCAGCGGTCCGCATTCCAACGGTTATTCGCTGATCCGGCGGATCTACGAGCGCGCCGGCAGCCCGGCCGACCTGGACCTGGGCGGCACCCGCCTGGCCGACGCGCTGATGGCGCCGACCACCATCTACGTGAAGCCGCTGCTGGATCTTCTGGCCAACCATGGCGAATCGATCCATGCCCTGTCCCACATCACCGGCGGTGGTCTGACCGAGAACATCGTGCGGGTGATCCCCGACGCGCTGGGCATCGAGGTGGATGCCAGCGCCTGGACACTGCCGCCGGTGTTCGAATGGCTGCAGCGCGAAGGCGCCGTGGCCGATGCGGAAATGTGGCGCACGTTCAACTGCGGCCTGGGCTTCGTGCTGGCCGTGGACGCCTCGGCGGCGACCCAGGTGGAAGCGGGGCTGGCACAACACGGGCTGGACAACTGGCGCATCGGCCAGGTGAGCGACGACGCCGGCGACCGCGTCCGCATCGGCTGAGCAATTGTCCGTGAAGTCCTCCAGCCCGCATGGCGGGCCTTTGCGCATCGCCGCCCTGGCCTCCGGGCGCGGCAGCAACCTGCAGGCCCTGATTGACGCTATTGCCGCGGGCACGCTCAACGCACGCCTGGTGGGAGTGTTTTCCGATCGCGCCGGGGCGGTGGCGCTGGATCGCGCCCGCGCAGCCGGCGTGCCCTGCGCCGCGGAAAGCCCCAAGGCATTCCCGTCGCGCGCCGCCTACGACGAAGCCCTGTTCGCCCACGTTGACGCGGTCCAGCCCGATCTGGTGGTCTGCGCCGGCTACATGCGCCTGATTGGCGCTGCGGCCGTGGAAGCCAGGCCCGGCCTGCTGATCAACATCCATCCGTCGCTGCTGCCCCGGTTCAAGGGCCTGCACACCCATCAACGCGCGCTGGAAGCCGGCGAAACCGAGCATGGCGCGAGCGTGCACTACGTCACTGCTGACCTGGACGGCGGGCCGGTCATCGCCCAGGCCCGGGTGCCGGTGCTGCCCGGCGACGATGAGGACAGCCTGGCCGCACGGGTGCTGGAGCGTGAACATCCACTGCTGGTGGAAGTGGTGCGCTGGATCGCCGACGGGCGCATCCGATTGGGGGAACACAGCGTTCAGGTCGATAACGCCGCTTTGGACACACCGCTTCAGCTCGGGTCAAACAACCGCTTTGCATGATGTCGTCCATGCGACCTCTGGCCCTCTTACTCACCCTGCTGGCCACCCTGCCGATCTGCGTCCTCCCCGGCGCCGCACGCGCGGCTGAGCTCGAGCCTTTCTTCGCCACCTACGAAGCCTGGTACGGCGACCGGCATGTGGGCGAAGCCAGCATGAAACTGGAGCGGCGCGAGACGCCCAACTGGGAAATCGAGCTGCACATCCGCGCCAATCGCGGGCTGATCGGCCTGGCCCGGCTGAACATGCTGCAGAGCACAGTGTTCGACGTGCACCACGATGGCCAGTTTTTCCGCCCGCTGACCCAGCGCACGGAGCGCAAGGCGATCCTGTTCGGCCGCAACACCACCGGCATCTACGACTGGCATACGCATACCGCCCAGTGGAGTGGCGATGTCAGCGAGCGTCGCAGCCAGCCGGTCCCGCTGCAGGACGGCGACATGAGCGCCCTGCTGATCAACCTTGCGGTGATCCGCGACGTCGAGCCCGGAACCACCCTGCGCTACCGCTATGCTGACAACGGTCGCGCCCGCGAGCACGAATACCAGGTGGCCGAATCGCCCGAATCGATCCAGGTGGCCGACATCGGCTACAGCGCCCTGCGCGTTTCACGCATCGAAGACGACGATGATGACGAAATGGTCGTCTGGGTCGCCAACGGCGTACCCACCCCGATCCGCATCCTGCAGCGCGATGGCGACGACACCATCGACCTGCGCCTGATCGAATACCGAGGGACTGAATCACCATGATCAACCAGCCACATCACCACAGCATCCTGCGCAGCGCCGCCCGCCTCCCGGCGGCTGGCAGCGTGCTTCTGAGCGGCCTGCTTCTGTCGGGCGCGCTCCTGGCCGCGGCCCCGGCATTGGCCCTGGAGCCCTTCAACGCGGAATACCGCGCCAGTTACATGGGCATGCAGGCCACCGGCAACATGACCCTGACCCGCAACGGCCAGGACCAGTGGGAGTACAAGGTGGAAGTAGCCGGTATGGGCGCGCGCCTCACCCAGAGCACCACCTTCGATGAACACGACGGCCACTGGCGCCCGCTCAAGAGCGTCGACTCGCAGGCCGGCGAATCCGGCCTGGCCGCGATGCTGGTCAAGAACCGCAGCGTGGAAGCCATCTACGACTGGGACGCCAAGCAGGCCCGCTGGAGCGGCGACGTGGACAGCGATGCAACCGGTCCCGTGCAGCTGCGCGCCGGCGACATGGACGGCATGCTGATCAACCTGGCGGTGGCACGCGACGCAGCCGCCGGGCAGCCGCTCAACTACCGCCTGGTGGAAGACGGCCGCGTGCGCGGGCAGCAGTTCCGGGTCGATGGCACCGAAACCATCAGCGTGGCCGGCGAGCAGCGCGAAGCCACCCGCGTGGTGCGCACCAGCGGCCGTCGCGAAACCATCGCCTGGGTGGTCGACGACCTGCCGGTACCTGCCCGCATCCTGCAGCGCCGCAATGGCCGCGACCACCTGGACCTGCAGCTGCAGTCGTTCAACTGACGACGTACTGTTACCAGCCGCTGCCCGGGAGCCTGCAATGAACCTTTTCAAGACCGCCCTGCTGGGTCTTTCCGTCACTTTGGCCACGGCCTGCAGCCAGCCTGCACTGGCCGAAGAAAGCCTGCAGCCGGGCGACCGTGCGCCGGTGTTTGCGGCCCCGGCATGGCTGGCCGGCGAAGCATTCCAGTTCGATATGGGCGCCGCGCTGGCCGAGGGACCCGTGGTGCTGTACTTCTTCCCGGCGGCCAATACGCCCGGATGCAATCTGGAAGCGGCGCTGTTTTCGCAGAGCATCGACCGCTTCGCCGAACTGGGTGCCACGGTGATCGGCGTGACTGCCGGCAATACCGACCAGCTGCAGGCGTTCTCCGCGGACAGCTCAACCTGCGCCGGCAAGTTCCCGGTCGCAGCCGACGAGGGCGCACGCATTGCCGCCAACTACCGGGCCGTGAGCGGAGACAGCGATTATTCCTCGCGCACCTCATTCGCCATCCGCCAGGACGGAACGATTGCCGCGGTGCACGCGGACGGCAATCCCAACCGCCACGTGCAGGCCATGCTGGCCGGCCTGGACGAGGCTGAATGAACAGATAACCCGTCGCCGACTTTCATCACTTCCCCATAAGGGATGATCAGCAAAAATAGGCGCATCATTTGCCCATTCATGAACCTGGAGGTTCGCATGAAAACCCGGATGACCCTGCTTGCTCTGTCCTGCACCCTGGCCCTTGCCGCATGCGGCGGTGACAGCACCCCGGACGACGCCGATCGCACGATGACGGCGCCGACGGATACCACCATGGACAGCACTGCGATGGATCCCGCCGCACCAGTGGGCGAGCCGGCCATTGGCGAAACCGGTGACCTTGACGACACTGTCGAAGCCGACCCGCTGGACCGTCCCTACACCGAACATTCCACCGGCGGCGCCGAGAATGTCGACGAACAGGCAGGCACCCCCGGACCCCAGGTGGTCGATTGCGGCATCACCATCGAAGGCAATGACCGGATGCAGTACAACACCGACTCGATCGATGTGCCGGCGTCGTGCAGCGAGTTCACCATCACCCTCAACCACGTCGGCAACATGCCGGTCCTGGCGATGGGCCACAACGTGGTGGTGACCGACTCTGACAACTTCACCGCCGTCGCCGCCGATGGCCTGGCCGCCGGTGCGGATGCCGACTACGTCAAGCCGGACGACGAGCGCGTGATTGCTGCCACGGACATGATCGGCGGCGGCGAGTCCACTTCCGTCACCTTCTCCACCAGCTCGCTCGACTCGGGTTCGGAATACACGTTCTTCTGCTCGTTCCCGGGCCATTCCGCACTGATGCGCGGCACCCTGAATTTCGGCAGCTGATCCCCAGCTGACGCTGATTGAAAACGCCCGGTATTGCCGGGCGTTTTTTTGGGTCAGGTCCGCGAAATCTGCGCGCCCAGGCCGGACAGCTTGGCTTCGATGTTCTCGTAGCCCCGGTCCAGGTGGTAGATGCGGTCGATCACCGTCTCACCGGAGGCCACCAGCCCCGCCAGGATCAGCGAAGCGGACGCGCGCAGGTCGGTAGCCATCACCGGAGCGCCGCTGAGGGCCCGCACGCCGGTCACCGTCGCGCGGCTGCCTTCAACGTGGATCTCCGCACCCAGGCGCATCAACTCGTTGACGTGCATGAAACGATTTTCGAAGATCCGCTCATCGATGGTGCCGATACCCTCGGCAATGCAGTTCATGGCCATGAACTGGGCCTGCATATCGGTGGGGAAGCCCGGATGCGGCTCGGTGACCAGATTGACCGCCTGGGGCTTGCGGCCGCGCATGTCGATGGTGATGCGATCACCTTCGATGACGGGCCGGGCGCCGGCGTCCGCCAGCTTGTCCAGCACGGCGGTCATGGTGTCGGCGCGAGTGCCCGTGGCGGTCACGCAGCCACCGGTCATCGCAGCGGCCACCAGGAAGGTGCCGGCTTCGATCCGGTCCGGCAGCACCGCATGCCGGCCTCCAGCCAGGCGCTCCACCCCGCGCACCACGATCCGGCCGGTCCCGGCGCCTTCAATGTCGGCACCCAGCGCGACCAGACAATCGGCCAGGTCCACCACCTCGGGCTCGCGCGCGGCGTTGTCGATCACCGTGGTGCCCCTGGCCAGGCTGGCGGCCATCAGGGCGTTCTCGGTAGCGCCCACGCTGACCATCGGGAACTCGATGTGCCCGCCCTTCAGCTGTTTGGCGCGGGCGCGGATGAAGCCGTGTTCGACTTCCACCTCCGCTCCCAGCGCCTGCATGGCGTGGATGTGCAGATCAACCGGGCGCGAGCCGATCGCGCAGCCGCCCGGCAGCGACACTTCCGCAGCGCCGTGGCGGGCCAGCAGCGGGCCCAGCACCAGCACCGAGGCGCGCATGGTGCGCACCAGCTCGTAGGGAGCCACGTGGCCGGTGGCCGGACAGGGATCGATCCGGAAGCAGGAGTTGGCGACGTCGTGCTCCACTCCCGCGCCCAGCTCACGCAGCAGTCGCGCGGTGGTCAGCACATCCTGCAGGTTGGGCACGTTGTTGATTTCCACCGGACCGTCGGCCAGCAGGCTGGCGCAGAGGATCGGCAGGACGGCGTTCTTGGCGCCGGAAATGGCTACTTCGCCCTGAAGCGCAGTGCCACCGAGGATTCGGATTTTTTTCATGGGAGTAGGCAGCCGCGCGTGGGCGCTCAGCAGTCGCCGGCCGGGATCAGGAAGCAGCCTGGTCCGGAGTCAGCGTGGTCAGGGCCAGGGCGTGGATTTCACCGGTCTGGATACGGTCGCCCAGCGTGGCGTACACCATGCGATGGCGGGCCAGTGGCAATTTTCCGCGGAAGGACTCGGACACGACCACCGCTTCGAAATGGACGCCGTCGGCGCCCTGGACTTCAACGCGGGCGTCAGGCATGCCCTTCTCAATCAGTTCACAGATGGTTTGTGCGTCCAACGTGCGCCAGCTCCGGCTCGTGAAGCCCGCCTGAGCAGCAACCCGCGTCACGGGCGACGGCGGGGTATTCACGGCGGGACATGCGTAAAATGAACAGCTTAGCCTAACGGAAAGCCACCGGCTTGGATATGGTCACCCCTGCAACGCAACCGTCCGCCCCCTCCGGTTTCGCCGCCAGCGGCCGGCGTGTGATCGAGATCGAAATCGACGCGCTGCGGGCGGTCCGTGATCGCCTGGACGGCGCTTTCAGCGACGCCTGCGAGCGCATCCTGGCCTGCCAGGGCCGGGTGGTGTGCACCGGCATGGGCAAGTCCGGCCACATCGCGCGCAAGATCGCCGCCACCCTCGCCTCCACCGGCACCCCCGCGTTCTACGTACATCCGGGTGAAGCCGGGCACGGTGATCTGGGCATGATCACCGATGCGGACGTGGTGCTGGCGCTGTCGTATTCCGGCGAATCCGACGAAATCCTGATGCTGCTGCCGGGCCTGCGCCGCCAGGGCAATGTGCTGATCGCCATGACCGGGCGCCCGGAATCCTCGCTCGGGCGCGAGTCCGACGTGCATCTGGACGTCAGCGTGCCGGCCGAAGCCTGCCCGCTGAGCCTGGCCCCCACCTCCAGCACCACCGCGAGCCTGGCCGTCGGCGACGCGCTGGCCGTGGCCCTGTTGAACGCGCGCGGCTTCACCGCCGATGACTTTGCCCGCTCCCATCCCGCCGGCGCGCTCGGACGGCAGCTGCTGCTTCGCATTGTCGATGTGATGCACGGCGGCGATGACGTGCCGCGCGTGGACGCTGAAGCCACCCTGGCCGAGGCACTGCTGGAGATCAGCCGCAAACGCCTGGGCCTGACATCCATCGTTGACGCCGAAGGCCGCCTGCTCGGCCTGTTCACCGATGGCGACCTGCGCCGCACGCTGGCGGACGAGCGCGTTGATGTGCGCACTACCCTGGTATCGGAAGTCATGACCCGTACCCCGGTGACCATCAGCAGCGACGCATTGGCCGTGGAGGCCGCCCGGCTGATGGAAACCCACAAGATCAACGGTCTGCTGGTGGTCGATGCCGGCGGCCACGTTGTGGGTGCGCTCAACATCCACGACCTGCTGCGTGCGAGGGTGGTGTGATGGACGCATACGCACCCATCTCCACCGAACTGCTCGCCCGCGCCGCACGCATCCGCCTGGCCTGTTTCGACGTGGACGGCACCCTCACCGATGGGCGCCTGCACTTCGATGCCCAGGGCGGCGAGATGAAGGCCTTCCACGTACACGACGGCCAGGGCCTGGTGCTGTTGCGCAAGGCCGGCATCCGCGTGGCGCTGATTACCGCCCGCACCAGCGCCGCGGTGGAACGGCGCGCGGCCGAGCTGGGCGTCGATGCGTTCTGCGCGGTGGCGGACAAACTCGCCAAGGTGGACGCCCTTTGCAGAGAAGCGGGTATCGACCGCGACGAGGTCGCTTTCATGGGCGACGACCTGCCTGACCTTGCCTCCATGCGCGCGGTCGGCCTGGCAGTGGCTCCTGCCAACGCCCACATCTGGACCGCTTCCCACGCCCAGTGGCGTACCACCGCGCGCGGCGGCGAAGGCGCGGCCCGCGAGCTGTGCGATCTGCTGCTGACCGCACAGGGCGCGGTGGAAGGCTTGCTGCAGGCCCGCGTTGACGGGCGCCGGGCATGAGCTGGCGCACCGTTGTCGCCGCGGTCCTGTTGGTAGCGGCCCTCGTTTCCGGCTGGTCGGCCTGGCGCCAGCGTGCCGAGCCGGTGGTGAACACCATCGACCCGCTGCGCTCGGATTACGTACTGACCGACTTCGAGTTGACCGCGCTCAGCGGCGAAGGCAGCGAAGCCTTCACCCTTCGCGCACCGCGGCTGGAACAGCATCCCGAAGACCGTACGATCAGCATCCAGACCCCGCTGTTCCTGGTGCCCGATTCCCACGGAGCACACTGGGAAATCCGCTCGCAGAACGCGCTGGTCACCGCCGAGCACGACGAGATCATGCTGCGCGAGGATGTCCAGGCCGACGGCACCGACAACAATGGCAAGCCGGTCACCATGACCACCGAGCAGCTGAACGTATTCCCGGAAAAGCGCACCGCGAGCAGCCAGGAGCTGGTGATCGTGCAGCAGCCCGGCTCTACAATGCAGGGCCGCGGGCTTGACGTGGACCTGTCCAGCAAACGCTATGAGCTCCATTCCGAGGTAGAGACCCGCTATGTCCCCACGCGCCGTTAGTGCCCTGCTGCTTACTGCCGCCCTGCTGGCGGCCGCGTCCGCGCATGCGCGCCAGTCCGACCGCGACCAGCCGATGGATATCCATTCCGGCCACCAGGTGGGCGGTCTGAACGATGGCGAGCCCATCATCATGTCGCGCGGCGTGGTGATCACCCAGGGCACCCTGGAGATCAAATCCGATCGCGCCGAAGTCACCCTGCGCGGCGGCGAGGTGGACCGGGTGGTGCTGACCGGCAGCCCGGCCACCATGTTCCAGGAGACCGATGAGGGCGAGCCGCTCAACGCGCACGCCAGCCGCATCGTCTACGACATGCGCAACGACACGCTCACCATGACCGGCAATGCGCTGGTGGAGCAGCCGCGCGGTGACATGCGCGGTGAGCGCATCGTCTACAACCTGCAGACCGAACGCGTGGAAGCCGGCGGCGAAGGCGCCGGGCGCGTGCACATGCGCATCCAGCCGCGTACCCAGCGCCAGGACAGCAACTGATGCTGGCCGCGGAAGGCTTGCGCAAGCGCTACCGTTCGCGCGAAGTGGTCAGCGATTTCGGGCTGACCCTGGATGCCGGCGAAGTGGTCGGCCTGCTCGGCCCCAACGGCGCCGGCAAGACCACCTGCTTCTACATGATCGTGGGCCTGGTGACGGCCGACGCCGGACGCATCGTGCTGGACGGGCGCGACATCACCGACGAGCCCATGTACCGGCGCGCGCGCCTGGGTGTGGGCTACCTGCCGCAGGAACCATCGGTATTCCGCAAGCTGTCGGTGGCCGACAACATCCGCCTGGTGCTGGAGATGCGCGACAACCTCGGCCGCAAGGAGCGGGAAGCCGAGCTGGCCAACCTGCTTGAAGAACTGCAGATCAACCACGTGGCCGACCAGGCCGGCGCGAGCCTGTCCGGTGGCGAGCGCCGACGCGTGGAGATCGCCCGCGCACTGGCTGCCCAGCCGCGCATGATCCTGCTCGACGAACCGTTTGCCGGCGTCGACCCCATTTCGGTCAGCGACATCCAGCGCATCATCCGCCACCTCAAGAACCGCGGTATCGGCGTGCTCATCACCGACCACAACGTGCGCGAGACCTTGGGCATCTGCGACCGTGCGTATATCCTCAATGAAGGCAGCGTGCTCGCGCAGGGGGCTCCGGATGCGCTGCTGGCCAATCCTGATGTGCGCAGGGTGTACCTGGGGGATTCGTTCCGCCTGTAACGCTGCGCAGGCGGGATGAACTGAATGTCCGGATCCGGCCAGCCCGGACGTTGCATCATGGAAAACAATGAAGCAGCGCCTGCAAACATCGTTGGGACAACAGCTGGTGCTCACGCCGCAGCTCAGGCAGGCGTTGCACCTGCTGCAGCTGTCCGCGCTGGACCTGGAAGCCGAGGTCAGCGCAGCGGTCGAAAGCAATCCGCTGCTGGAATGGAAAGAGGACGCCGCGCAGACAGGTGACTCCACCCCGGAAGCCGACATCCCGGCACCTTCGGATGACAGTCCGACAGACACCCGGAACGAAGACTGGGGCGGTGGGGAAAGCTGGCAGGGTTCCGGCACGGGCGGCAGCTTCGATGACGACAGCGACTCCACCGACCGGGCGGCGGACCCGGACACCCTGCGCGAACACCTCAGCTGGCAGCTGAATCTTTCCCAGCTATCTCCGCACGACCGCCTGATCGGCGAAGCGATCATCGATGCCATCGAAGACGATGGCTACCTGCGCTGCGGCTTTGACGACATCGTCGCGGCGCTGGGCCCCGAGGCCACGTGCAGTCACGAAGAGATCCAGGCCGTGCTGTGCCGGATCCAGCACATGGATCCAATTGGCGTGGGCGCCCGCGACCTGCGCGAATGCCTACTGCTGCAACTGGCCGTGCTGGACCTCGCAACTCCGGGCCACGAGCTGGCCGTACGCATCGTCGATGAGCTTCTGGAAAAACTGCCGCGACTGGGTGAAGACCGCCTGGCCGAATCGCTGGGCTGTGGGCGTGATGAAGCCGATGTGGCGCTGCAGCTGCTGCGCTCGCTTGACCCCCACCCGGGCAGCTGCATCGGGGCGCTTCCCCAGGACACCTACGTTGCGCCGGACTGCATCATCAGTCGCCACGAAGGCGTGTGGAAGGTCAGCCTGGTGGACGGCCCGGCCAACCGCGTCACCATCCACCGTGGCTACCAGGGCATGATCGGCCAGACCAGCGAGGCCGACGGAACGTACCTGCGCGGCCGCCTGCAGGAAGCGCGATGGTTGCTGCGCAACCTGCAACAGCGCGGCGAAACCCTGCTCAAGGTGACCAACTGTCTGGTCCGCCAGCAGTCGGGTTTTCTCGAATTCGGCCCGCAGGCGCTGCGCCCCCTGACCCTGCGCGAGGTGGCCGCTGAAATCGGGGTGCACGAATCCACCGTATCGCGCGCGGTTGCCGGAAAGTTCGCACATACCCCGCGTGGCACGCTGCCGCTGCGCGACTTCTTTGCCTCGGGGGTCAGCACCGACACGGGCGGCCAGGCCTCCAGCACCGCCATCCAGCAGATGATCCTGGGCCTGGTAGAAGCCGAAAACCCGGGCAAGCCGCTGTCCGACGCCCGGCTGACCGAAGCACTGAAAGCCGAAGGCGTCATGGTGGCCCGGCGCACGGTCAGCAAGTATCGCGAAGCGCTCAGCATCCCCTCTTCCCACGAACGGGTGCGCCTGGGCTGAACTGCTGGTCGATTCCGGTGTCATACACGGTGCAGGCCCTGTGCTTGCCTGTCCGCAGCGTTGGGTTACTCTGTCAGTACGCGCTGCGTACACCCGATCCCTGATGCATTAGGAGAGTTGCCGATGCGAATTGAGACCCACGGGCACCAGATCGAAGTCACCCCCGCACTGCGCGATTACGTTGAAACCAAGCTCAAGCGCCTGTCGCGCCACTTCGACGACCCGTTCGAGATCCGTACCCAGTTGAGCATCGACAAGCCCAGGCACAAGGCCGAAGCCACGGTCACCCTGCGGGGTCGCACCCTGCACGCGGATGCGACCGGCGTGGACATGTACGCCGCCATCGATGTGCTGGCCGACAAGCTCGACCGCGTACTGGTCAAGCACAAGGGCAAGATGGGCGATCACCATCGCGGCGAGAACCCCATCCGCGACGGCAGCTTCGGCTGAGTCCCGCTGCCGGACGATTGCCGCTTGCGACCAGTCAGGAAACACCCATGACCGAGGTATCGGGTTCATCACTGCTGATCGTCAGCGGCATGTCCGGCAGCGGCAAGTCGGTAGCACTCAAGACCTTGGAGGACCTGGGGTACTACTGCACTGACAACCTGCCTGCCGACCTGCTGCCCGACTTCGTGCGCAGCGTGGGCCAGGATGAGGGGCGGGCCCGCAAGCTCGCGGTCGGCATCGACGTGCGCAACCGCCATGATGACCTGGCCAATATCCCGCGGTGGCTGTCGGCTGTCGCAAGCCTGGGATTTGATCCCCGGCTGGTGTTCCTGGAAACGGGCGACCAGCAGCTGCTAAAACGCTATGCCGACACGCGGCGGCGTCATCCGCTGAGCCACCTGGGCCTGTCGCTCCACGATGCCATTGCGCTGGAGCGCCAGGTGCTGCGTCCGCTGCGGACGCTGGCCGACGTGGTGATCGACACGACCACGCTCAATGTCCACCAGCTGCGGCGGAGCATCATCGCCGAGCTTGATCTTTCGGTGGAAAAGTCGTTTTCACTGCTGTTCCAGTCATTCGCGTATCGGCACGGGGTGCCGTCCGACGCGGACTTTGTGTTCGATGCCCGCGGCCTGCCCAATCCCCACTGGGAACCGGAACTGAGGCCCCTGTCCGGCCGCGACGAGGCTGTCAGCGATTACTTCGCATCCAGTCCCGACGTGCAGGAGTACTTCCGCCAGGTGGCAACGTTCCTCGATCACTGGCTGCCAAAAATGCGCTCGGATACCCGTGCCTACTGCACGATTGCTTTTGGCTGCAGCGGTGGCCGCCACCGTTCGGTCTATCTGGCCGAACGCATGGCCAGGCATGCGCGCGGCCAAGGCTGGGAAGACGTCACCACTTTCCACCGGCAGCTGGATTGAAGCAGCTGGATTAAGGCAGCTGGATTGAGGACGGGGCGCTTCAGCGCCCGCCCTGTCCAATCCGGTCAAGTTCAAGCTGGTCAGCGAAGCTCAGCTCTTCCAGTGAGCGGCGCAGGTTCTTGCCATTCTCAACGCCCAGCTCGTGAGTCCGGGCCTGGATCCACTCATCTGCGGATTCCTTGCCGTCCTCACGGATGCGCTGGGCGTATTCGGGTGCCATGGCCTGCATGGATTCCTTCACGCTCTGCTGCATCCGGTCGTATTCCCGATACAGGATCTCGCTGTCCTGCTCGGTAATGGCATCGCCTTCACGCAGACCGGTAATTGCTTCGATCCAACGCTGGCGATGCTGCCAGGCTTCCCCTGTATCTGTCATCGATCAGGCACCCAGGCCCTGCATGAGGCCATCGAAGAAGCTGTTTGCCAGCTGGCCCTGGTCAGCATCCATGCCACCCAGTGAATCGCCGATGGCCGGCATGACCACTTCGTGGAATGCATTTTCGAAGGCGTAGACAGCCGCTTCGACGATCGGACCTGCGAAGGCCTGCACCAGTGCTCCGGAGCCCGGCAACACCTGATTGGCGGCAGCCGACAACGCGGTGGTCAACAGGCTTGGAGCCAGGTCCACCAGGCGATCAAGCAGGTTGCCGGTGAAGTTTCCGGCAAAGTTGGAAACTGTATTGCCTATGGAACCGAGCATGGCCATCTCCTTGGTGGCTTGGTTTCAAAATCTGCACCTCGGGCCTGCGGTCGCTGCCGGCGTCTTGGTGAGACATGGTTTTCACTGATACATGTTCTTCGACAGGGATCGTGCCCCAACCATTGCGGCCCGCGTAAGCTGGGGCGGACCCTAGGATCCGCCCGTGCCGCCCAAGCGATGCTGGCCCGGCACTCCACGCACGTGCAGAATTGCGCCAAGCAGGGATAATGTGCGGATGAACGCCTGACCTGTCGCGCCTGCAAGTGGCGATGGAACCACCCAGGGGCCGCCGCCCACGGCGCGAGTGCCCGCCAGCCGACCTTCCATCCATGGCCGAAGCCGCCCGCCACGACAAGACCGCGCGCCAGCTGCGCCTGCTCTCCGACGCGCTCGACAGCGGTCGGCTGGGGCCCGTGCGGCGGATGGTCAACACCCTCGCCCCGGCCGAGATCGGCAATCTGCTTGAATCACTGCCGCCTGCCAAGCGCATGGTGGTGTGGGGCCTGGTGGACGCGGAAGACGACGGCGAGGTGCTGGTCCACGTTGGTGACGAGGTCCGCGAAAGCCTGATCGCGGACATGGACCCGGAAGAAATCGTTGCCGCGGTTGAAGACCTGGACATCGACGACCTGGCTGACCTGGTCGAAGACCTGCCCGAAGCGGTCACCGACCAGATCCTGCGCTCGATGGACCGCGAGAACCGCGAGCGCCTGGAGCAGGCGCTGTCCTACGACGAGGACACCGCCGGCCGGTTGATGAATCCCGACGTGGTCACCGTACGCGCCGACACCACGGTGGACGTGGTGCTGCGCTTCCTGCGTCTGCGCGGCGAGCTGCCCGAGCACACCGACCACCTGTACGTGGTCAACCGTCGTCACCAGCTGATGGGCTGGGTGGCACTGCAGGATCTGGTGACCCGCGATCCAGCCACCCCGATCAACGAGCTGATCGACGAGGAGCTGGATTCGCTGCACGTGGACGAATCGGCCCAGGAAGTGGCACGCCAGTTCTCCGACCATGACTGGGTTTCCGCACCGGTGGTCGATGACGGCAACGTACTGCACGGGCGCATCACCATTGATGACGTAGTCGACATCATCCGCGAGCAGGCCGAGCACCAGGCGCTGGGCGCCGCCGGCCTGGACGAGGATGAGGATCTGTTTTCTCCGGTCCCCCGTGCCGTGCGCGGACGCGTGGTGTGGCTGTGCATCAACCTGATGACCGCCTTCCTGGCAGCGATCGTGATCGGGCAGTTCGAGGGCACGATCGAGGAGATCGTGGCCCTGGCGGTGCTGATGCCGGTGGTCGCCGGCATTGGTGGCAACGCCGCGGTGCAGGTACTGACCCTGATGGTGCGGGGCCTGGCCCTGGGCCAGGTGGGCGCAAGCAACGCCAGGATCCTGTTGTGGAAGGAAATCCGGGTGGCACTGATCAATGGCCTGCTGATCGGCAGCCTGGTGGGTATCGTCGCGCTGGTCTGGTTCCGCGACTGGCTGCTGTCACTGGTGATCACCATCGCGCTGGTGATCAATTTCAGCTCCGCGGCGCTGGCCGGGGTACTGGTGCCGCTGCTGTTGCGGCGCATGCGGGTAGATCCCGCCGTGGCCGGCACCGTGGTGGTCACCGCGGTGACCGACGTGATGGGCTTCTTCAGCTTCCTGGGCCTGGCAACGCTGATCCTGCTGAACTGATCTGCTGAACTGATCTGCTGGGCTGAGAAAGCCCGTCGGCCGCGCAGGGCCGACCTACGGAGTCGTTGTAGGTCGGGGCTACGCCCCCGACGCTCCGCGGGCGCCGTTCTGGGGCGCAAGCAGCGCCTCCAGCACCGCCATGCGCACGGGAACGCCGTTGGCGACCTGGCGCAGGATCAGCGACTGCGGGCCGTCGGCGACCTCGTCGTCGATCTCCACGCCGCGGTTCATGGGGCCGGGATGCATCACCACGGCGTCCGGCGCCGCGCGACGCAGGCGCCCAGTGGTCAGGCCCCAGTCGCGGTGGTATTCCACCAGCGAGCCGATCAGCCCTTCTTCCATACGCTCGCGCTGCAGGCGCAGCATCATGACCGCGTCCACGCCGTCGATCGCAGCGTCCAGGTTGTCATCCACGAAACAGCCATCCAGGGTGCCATCGTCGGGCAACAGCGTTGCCGGGCCGCACACACGGATCTGACCGGCTCCCAGGGTACGCAGCGCCTGCAGGCCCGAGCGGGCCACGCGGGAGTGCTTCACGTCCCCGACCATCAGCACCTTGAGCCGGGAAAAATCACCGCCCTTGGCCTGGCGCAGGGTGAGCATGTCCAGCAGCCCCTGGGTGGGATGCGCGCTGCGCCCGTCGCCGGCGTTGATGATGGCGGTATCCGGGCCTGCCGCTGCAGCCAGCGCTGCCGCCGCGCCCTCCTCCCGGTCACGCAGGACGAACCCGCGCACGCCCATCGCCTCGATCGTGCGCAGGGTGTCGATGGCCGACTCGCCCTTGGTGGTCGAGGATGTCGAGGCGTCGAAATCAAGTACGTCCGCGCCCAGCCGCTGGGCCGCCCGCTGGAAGCTGAGCCGGGTACGGGTGGAAGGCTCGAAGAACAGCGTGCACATGGCCTGGCCCGACAGGGCATCCGCAGCCGGGCCGCGACCGTCGATGATGGCCTGGGCGTGATCCAGCAGGTTCCAAAGGGTCTCGGCCGGGAGGCCATCCAGGGTCAGCAGGTGACGCAGGCGGCCGGTGGCATCAAGCTGGGAAATCATGGCAAACCGTGCAGACGAAGTGAGCTGATTCTACGGCACAGGCACCGCGTCTTCGGGCGCTTCCATCCAGCGCTGGACGATGATCGCCGCTGCCTCGGCATCCTGCATGGCACCGTCGCGGCGCCGGCGCTTTCCCGCGATCCGGTCCGATGCAAACTGCCGCGCTGCTTCGCGCGAGCTTGAACGTTCATCCACCAGCAGCACGGGCAGCCGGTAGCGCTCGCGCAGCTGGCGGGCAAAGCGCTGCGCGCGCTTGCGGGCCGGCTGGTCGCCATCATCCAGGGTGATTGGATCACCCACGATCAGCGCCTGTGGAAGCCATTCCTGCCGCAAGCGATCGATGTGCGCCCAGTCAGGCGCACCGGAATGGACCTGGACCACCGCCACGGCACGCCCGCCCATGCCGAAGCTGCTGCCTGCAGCCACGCCAATCCGTCGGCTGCCCACGTCAAAGCCCAGCACCGTGGCACCGCTGGCCGGGTCCAGGCCGGTCACGCCCGCCCCATGTAGCCGGCCATCTGCAGCATGTCCACGCCGATGCGTCCCGCCGCGGCCTGCCAGCGCGCTTCCAGCGGCATGGCAAACAGCAGTTCGACATCGGCCGGGGCCGTCAGCCAGGTGTTCTCGGCCAGCTCGTGCTCAAGCTGCCCCGCTCCCCAACCGGCACAACCCAGTGCCACCACCACCCGCTCGGGGCCTTCGCCGCGTGCGATCGCATCGAGCACATCGCGCGAAGTGGTCACGTGCAGGTCCGGATGCACCTGCATGCTCGACTCCCAGCGGCGCTCGCCGTCGTGCAGCACAAACCCGCGCTCTGGATGCACCGGCCCGCCTGCCAGCACCGGCTGCGCGGTGACCAGGGGGTTGTCGCACTTGATATCCATCTGCCCGAGCACGTCGCCCAGGGTGTATTCGGAGACGCGGTTGACCACCACGCCCATCGCCCCATCGGGATTGTGCTGACAGATGAGGGTGACCGAACGGGCGAAGTTCGGATCGTCCAATACCGGCAGCGCGATCAGCAACTGGCCGGCGAGTGGGGTGGCTTCAACAGACATGCGGCCATTCTACCGGCATGACCACCCGGTGCAGGCCGCGCTCTGCGGCAGACCGCCGGGGACTACGCGAGCCCGAACTGGATCTCGTCGGGGGTGGCCACCCGCACATCCACCACTTCAAGCCCGGCCTGGAAAGTCCGTCCGGCCAGCGGGTGATTGCCGTCCACCGTCACCGTGTCGCCATCGACCGCAATCACCTTCACTTCCAGCGGCCCGTTGGCGGTCTGCGCGTTGAGCCGGTCGCCCACCTCGGGCGTGGCGCCGTCGCTGATGATGCTGAGCGGGTGACTCTGCACCAGCGATTCAAAGCGCGGCCCAAAGCCTTTTTCAGGCGGCACCGTCACCTCAAACCGATCTCCCGTGCTGCGGCCTTCCAGCGCCTCTTCCAGTCCCTTGGCAATGCTGTCAGTACCGTGCATGTACACCAGCGGATCATGGCCACGGGTGGTGGTGATCGGGCTGCCGTCCTGATCGGTCAGAGTGAAGTGGACGGTGGCGATGCGACGGTAGGCGATTTCCATACGAAGAACATTCCGGTGCTGGCAGGGCTGCCGATCTTGGCGTGCGGGCGCAGGGCACGCAACTGCCACTACGGCCAGCCACTGCCGGAAACAGGAAAACCGGGCAATGCCCGGCTTCCGCTGGTGAAACGATTGCAGGTGAAACTCAGCCTTCGGCAGCCTTCAGGCGACGCTCCACTTCGGCCCAGTCGATCACGTCGAAGAACGCGGAGATGTAATCCGGGCGACGGTTCTGGAACTTCAGGTAGTACGCGTGTTCCCACACGTCCAGGCCCAGGATCGGGGTGTTGCCCGAGCCGATGCTCTTCATCAGCGGGCTGTCCTGGTTGGCGGTGTCTTCAACGGCCAGCTTGCCTTCGCTATCAACGGTCAGCCATGCCCAGCCGCTGCCGAAACGGCCCTTGGCGGCGTTGGCGAACTTTTCCTTGAAGGCGTCAAAGCCGCCCAGGTCGCGGTCGATGCGCTCGCCCACAACGCCCTGCGGCTTGCCGCCGCCGTTGGGCGACATCACGGTCCAGAACAGCGAATGGTTGGCGTGGCCACCACCGTTGTTGCGCACCGCGTTGCGGATCGATTCGGGCAGCGAGATGACCTCGGCCACCAGCGCTTCGATCGCCTTGCCCTCGTGGCCGCTGTCCTTCAGCGCGGCGTTGAGGTTGGTGACGTAGGCGTTGTGGTGCTTGCTGTGATGGATTTCCATCGTCTGCGCGTCGATGTGCGGCTCGAGCGCGTCATAGGCGTAGGGAAGATCGGGGAGGGTGTAGGTCATGGGATCTCCGTGCAAAGTGACAGGACCTCCATTGTCGCCTCCGGGGAGTAAAAAAGGGATCAACCGGGCGCAACGCAACATCCTGTCGCGCCGGAAGCTCGCCAGCGGCGGGGCTCAGTTGGCCTCCGCCACCTCCACACCGTCCAGGCCCTGGCTGAGGGTGCGCGCATCGCCGCCCTGGGCCAGCTTGATCCGCAGCCGCACCTCGTTGGCCGAGTCGGCATGACGCAGCGCGTCCTCGTAGGAGATCTCGCCGGCCTGGTAGAGCTCGAACAGGCTCTGGTCGAAGGTCTTCATGCCCAGGTTGGTGGATTCCTTCATCACTTCCTTGAGCTTGTGGATCTCGCCGTCGCGGATGTAGTCCTGCACCAGCGGCGTGCCGAGCATGATTTCCATCGCCACCCGGCGCGACTTGCCATCCGGCGTGGGGATCAGCTGCTGCGCCACCACGCCCTTGAGGTTCAGCGACAGGTCCATCAACAGCTGGCCGCGGCGGTCCTCGGGGAAGAAGTTGATGATCCGGTCCATCGCCTGGTTGGCGTTGTTGGCGTGCAGCGTGCACAGCACCAGATGGCCGGTCTCGGCGAAGGCGATGGCATGGTCCATGCCCTCGCGGGTACGCACCTCGCCGATCATGATCACGTCCGGCGCCTGACGCAGGGTGTTCTTGAGCGCGTTCTCCCAGCTGTCGGTATCAATGCCGACTTCGCGCTGGGTGATGATGCAGCCATCGTGCTTGTGCACGAACTCGATCGGGTCTTCGATGGTGATGATGTGCCCGGTCGAGTTGGCGTTGCGATAGCCGATCATCGACGCCATCGACGTCGATTTACCGGTGCCCGTGGCGCCAACGAAAATGATGATCCCGCGCTTGGTCATCGCCAGGGTCTTGACGATCGGCGGCAGGTTCAGCTCCTCGATGGTCGGGATCCGGGTCTCGATCCGGCGCAGCACCATGCCTACCTGGTTGCGCTGGTAGAAGCAGCTCACGCGGAAGCGCCCTACCCCGGACACGCCGATGGCGAAGTTGCACTCGTGGGTTTTTTCAAACTCCTCACGCTGCGCCGGGGTCATCACGTTGAGCACCAGGTCGCGCGACTGCTGCGGCGTGAGCGGGTTCTGGGTGATGGGCGAAATCTTGCCGTGGACTTTGATCGACGGCGGCATGCCGGCGGTGATGAACAGGTCCGACGCCTTCTGGTGCGCCATCAGCTTGAGGAACGAGGTGAAATCGATGCTGCTCATAGTGTGCTCCGGTTACTCGAACAGCCGCTTATCCCTGGCGTAGTCCTTCGCCTGGGCACGGGTGACCATGCCGCGCTTGACCAGGTCCTGCAGATGCTGGTCGAGGGTCATCATGCCCAGCGACTGGCCGGTCTGGATGGCTGAATACATCTGCGCCACCTTGTCCTCGCGGATCAGGTTGCGGATGGCCGGGGTGCCCACCATGATTTCCCACGCTGCGGTACGCCCGCCGCCAACTTTCTTCAACAGCGCCTGACTGATCACCGCGCGCAGGGACTCGGACAGCATCGAGCGCACCATCGGCTTTTCGCCGGCGGGGAACACGTCGATGATGCGGTCGATGGTCTTGGCCGCGCTGGACGTATGCAGGGTGGCAAACACCAGGTGACCGGTCTCGGCCGCGGTCAGCGCAAGGCGGATGGTTTCCACGTCGCGCATTTCGCCGACCAGGATGTAGTCGGGGTCTTCGCGCAGCGCCGAGCGCAGGGCCTCGTTGAAGCCGTGGGTATCGCGATGCACTTCGCGCTGGTTGATCAGGCATTTCTGCGCGGTGTGCACGAACTCGATCGGGTCCTCGATGGTGAGGATGTGCCCGTATTCGGTCTTGTTGATGTGATCGACCATCGCCGCCAGCGTGGTCGACTTGCCCGAGCCGGTTGGCCCGGTCACCAGGATCAGGCCCTGCGGCTGGTCGATCAGCTGCCGGAACACCGCCGGCGTGCCCAGGTCTTCCAGGGTGAGCACCTCGGAGGGAACGGTACGGAACACCGCGCCCGCGCCGCGGTTCTGGTTGAAGGCGTTGACACGGAAGCGTGCCAGGCCAGGGATCTCGAACGAGAAGTCGACCTCGAGGAATTCCTCGTAGTCGCGCCGCTGCTTGTCCGACATGATGTCGTAAACCAGCGCGTGGACCTGCTTGTGGTCCAGCGCCGGAATGTTGATCCGGCGTACGTCGCCATCGACCCGGATCATCGGCGGGAGTCCCGCGGACAGATGAAGGTCGGAAGCCTTGTTCTTGACCGAGAAGGCCAACAGTTCGGCGATATCCATGCATGTCCCCTGCGCAGCAGCTGTAGTGATGCGGGCCCGGGCAGCCCCAAGCCTGGCCCAAGCGTACTCCCCGGCCGCAGTATAGCGCCCTACTTGCGTCACATAACCAGCCTCCGCCCCAGGTTGAACGCGGCCCGCCCGCCACACCGGCCACCCGCGGCTTCGCGTGCACGGCGCTCCTACAATGGGGGGCCATGCACTTTGGAAGGATCGAGCCATGACTGCCGACGCCACTGAATCCGACACGTCTGCCATCACCACCTTCATCGGCGGGGGCAACATGGCCCGCAGCCTGATCGGCGGCATGATCGCCAACGGCACCGCGCCCGGATCGATCCGCGTCGTAGCTCCCAGCGAATCGACCCGCCAGCGGCTTGAGCAGGAATTCGGCGTGGCCACGTTTGCGTCCGCCGCTGCGGGTGTCGAGGGCGCCGCAGTGTGGATGTTCGCGGTCAAGCCGCAGGTGATGCGCGAGGTCTGCCAGGAACTGGCCGCAATCGCCCAGACCACCCGTCCGGTGGCGGTCTCGGTCGCCGCGGGCATCACTTCCACCCAGATGGATCGCTGGCTTGGCGGCGACGCGGCAGTAGTGCGGGCCATGCCCAATACACCCTCACTGCTGGGTGCTGGCGTCACCGGCATGTACGCCAATGCACGGGTGGACGCGGACGGACGGGCGCTGGCGGATGCGGTCCTGTCCACGGCCGGGCCCACCGTATGGATCGATGATGAAAGCAGGATGGACGCGGTGACCGCGGTCTCCGGCAGCGGTCCGGCCTATGTGTTCCTGCTGGCCGAAGCGATGGAAGAGGCCGCCCTGGCCCAGGGCCTGCCCGCGCCAGCCGCGCGCACCCTGGTGCTGCAGACCATTCTGGGGGCAGCCCGCATGCTGACTGAATCCGACGAAGCGCCGGCCGAACTGCGCCGCCGGGTCACCTCCCCGGGCGGCACCACCCACGCTGCCATCCAGACGTTCGAGGAAGGCGGCCTGCGCGAACTGGTGGCACGCGCCATTGCCCGGGCCACCGAGCGCGGCGGTGAACTGTCCGCCGCCAACGACTGATGTCCATGCGCGCCCCAATCTTCGCCCTGTTGCTCTGGACCCTGCTGACTGCCTGCGGCGGCGGATCCGACCCCGGTACGGGCGGCCAGCCGCAGGTCGACGCAACGGCGGAAGAGCTGCTGGGCCACGACATGCTGATCCAGGCCAGCGTGACGCATACCGGCTCCCTGCCGGAGGCCATCGCCGCAAGATACGGCGTGCGGCGACACCGCCACGGTTTCATGCTGGTGGTCAGGCTGACCCCGCCGGACGGGGGTGAGCTGGCATCGCCGCCGTCCCACGTCAGCGCCAGCGTGCGCGACCTGCGCGGAGTGGAGCAATCGGTCACCCTGGAACAGGCTGCCCCGCCTTCCAGCGCTGAGTACGTCGGCACCTTCCAGGTACAGCCGCCGGACACGCTGACACTGCAGGTAGACGTGGCCTCCGCGGAAGGTCACACCTCCACGCTGCGTTTCAGCAGGGAAATCATGCCGGCCCAGCGCTAGCGCTGGTTGACGCCCCAGGCGCGGATGATCCGGGCCAGCTCATGTACGCCGTCGGTCAGCGCCGCCGGCCCCGGCTGCAGGATCAGCGGCGACTTGATCTCGTGCAGTTCGCCGTCGCGTACTGCGGGAATCACGTCCCATCCGGGTCGCGCCGCGACTTTCTCCGGGCGGAACTTCTTGCCACACCAGGAGCCCAGGATGATGTCGGGCGCCCTGCGCACCACTTCCTGCGGCTCTGCAAGGATCCGACCGCGGGCCAGCGGCTCAGGCGCGCGTTCGGGGAAGATATCGTCGCCGCCGGCAATCCCAACCAGCTCTGAAACCCAGCGGATGCCGGTGATCTGCGGGTCATCCCATTCTTCGAAATACACCTTCGGCCGGCGCGGCAGCGACGCCGCCTCGTTGGCAATGGCGTCCAGCCCGCGCTGCAATTGATCGGCATAGGTGTTGGCGCGCTCCGCCACGCCCACCATTGCCCCGAGGCGGCGGATGTAATCGATGGTTTCCGCCACGCTGCGGTGATTGGCGATCCAGACTTCCACCCCGCTGCGTACGAGTTCAGCGGCAATGTCGGCCTGGATATCGGAGAAGCCAATCGCAAGATCGGGCTTCAGCTTGAGGATCTCGCCGACCTTGGCGCTGGTGAAGGCGCTGACCTTCGGCTTCTCCTTGCGCGCGCGCGGCGGGCGCACGGTGAAGCCGCTGATGCCGACGATCCGGTCCTGCTCGCCCAGCGCGTACAGCGTTTCGGTGGGCTCTTCGGTCAGGCAGACGATGCGCTGTGGTCCCATCGACCGACTCACGGAAACAGCATCCGCCGCGTCCAGGCGCCATCGGTCCCACGCTCGTAGAGCTGGCGCTCATGCAGCCGGTACTGGGCGCCGTACCAGAACTCGATCCTTTCCGGACGCACCCGGAAGCCACCCCAGCGCGACGGCCGGGGCACGGCACGACCTTCGAATTCGCGCTCGCGCTCAGCCATCCGCTGATCAAAGGTCTCGCGCGAATCCATGGTCTCCGACTGCGCCGAGGCCCACGCTCCCAGCTGGCTGGCGCGCGGGCGGGAGGCGAAATAGGCGTCCGCCTCGGCATCATCGACAATCGACACCCCGCCTTCGATCCGCACCTGCACACCGGCGCGCACCCGCGGCCAGTGGAACAGCAGCGCGGCCCGCGGGTTGTCCTGCAGTGCGCGACCCTTGCGGCCGTCCAGGTGCGTGTAGAACACGAAGCCGCGGGCGTCGTGCGCCTTCAGCAACACCATGCGCGCGGTCGGCAGGCCGTCGGCATCGGCGCTGGCCACCACCATGGCAGTGCGATCGGGTTCACCAGCCGGTCCGGCCTCGCTGAACAGCAGGTCGAATGTGGCCAGGGCTTCCAGGTACAGGGCGTGGTCATTCATTCGGCTATTGTGGCGCGATGGCGCCGCCCATGCACCCGAGCCCCGTTGCGGCAAGTCCACCCTGGTGCGGCTGGATGCCAGCCGCCGCCCGGCCTGGCCGGCATGATCAAGCGGCTGCCTACGTCACCACGAAGGTGATGCGCAGGTTGACCCGCCACTCGGTGATCTCACCGCCCTCACCGCAGACGGCCTTGACCTCGTTCACCCACGCGCCCTGGATCCCCTTGACCGACTCGCTGGCCTTGGCCAGGCCACGCTTGACGGCATCTTCCACGCTGGTCGGCGAAGACGCGCTCAACTCGATGACTTTCGCTACGGACATGATCGACTCCTTGTGGGTTGTCATCCGGCCGGTCGACCGGAACGGCTGAGCATGCCGGGCGGTCTGTAACGCCGGCGCGAAAACCGGCGTCGCCGCCGCAGCCGAGCCGCAGTCTCAGCCGCATCTCAGCGATCAGGCGCTGTTAGCATCGCTGCATGAATCCGGCTTCCAACCTCGTCCTGGTCGGCCCGATGGGCGCGGGAAAATCCTCGATCGGCCGCTACCTCGCCCGCGGTTTCGGCCTGCAGTTCGTGGATCTGGACCGCGAAATTGAACGCCGTACCGGCGCCAGCGTGCGCATGATCTTCGACTGCGAGGGCGAAGCCGGCTTCCGGGTGCGCGAACGCACCGCGCTGGCTGATGTGCTTGCCGGATCGGGCCGGGTGCTGGCGACCGGCGGCGGCTCGGTCCTCGATGACCGCAACCGCTCGCTGATGCGCGAACGCGGCTACGTGGTGTACCTGATGGTCAGCGTGGCCGGCCAGCTGCAGCGCCTGGGGCGCGACCGCAGCCGGCCGCTGCTGGCCGGCGCGGACCGGGAGGAGGTATTGCAACGCCTGGCCGGCGAACGCGGAGCGCTGTACCGGGAAGTGGCCGATCTGGAATTCGACACCGGCAGCGCGGCCGCTGCCACGGCCGCGACACGGCTGGCGGGCCTGCTTGAACAGCACTGGCAGCGCGGAGCCGGGGCTTGTGGCGCACCACGGGGATCGAGAACTGCATGAACCCATCCACCCATACGGTCCAGGTCGCAGGCGCGAGCCCGTACTCCATCCATATCGGCGCCGGCCTGCTGGCCGATGGCGCTGCCCTGACGGAACGCCTGCGTGGTCGGCAGGTGCTGCTGGTCAGCGACGATGTGGTGGCCCCGCTGTATGCGGATCGGGTCGAGACGGCGCTGGGCGACGCGCTGCCGGGACTTTCCGTGGCCCGGCTGGTGCTGCCAGCGGGCGAGGCTTCCAAGACTTTGGCGTCCTTCAGCCTGGTGATTGATGCGCTGGCCGGACTGGGCGCGCGCCGCGACGCCTGCGTGTTCGCCCTGGGCGGCGGCGTGATCGGCGACCTGGCCGGCTTTGCCGCTGCGTGCTGGATGCGCGGCATCGACTGCGTGCAGCTTCCGACCACGTTGCTGGCCATGGTGGATTCCTCCGTGGGTGGCAAGACCGCCGTCGACCTGCCGCAGGGCAAGAACCTGGTGGGCGCATTCCACCCGCCGCGCGCGGTGCTGGCCGATACATCCACCCTGGCCACCCTGCCCGCCCGCGAACTGCGCGCCGGACTGGCCGAGGTGGTCAAGTACGCCGCCATCGCCGATGCCCCGTTCCTGGACTGGCTTGAGAGCCACGCCGACGCACTGCTGGCCGCCGACCCGAAAACACTTGCCGAGGCCATCGCCCGCAGCTGCGCGCACAAAGCCGCGATCGTTGCGCGCGACCCGTTCGAGCAGGGGGAGCGTGCCCTGCTCAACTTCGGCCACACCTTCGCCCATGCGATCGAGACCGCCCAGGGCTACGGCGGCCTCAATCACGGCGAAGCGGTCTCCACAGGAATGGTGCTGGCCGCACGCCTGTCGGAACGCCTCGGCCTGGCCGCGGCGGTCGATGGCGATCGCCTGCTCGCGCTGGTGCAGCGGCTGGGACTTCCGACCGCCGTGCCACCTGGCCTGGAGCCCGAGCGGCTGGTGGCGCTGATGCGCCTGGACAAAAAGGCGCTCGCCAGCGGCCTGCGCTTTATCGTCTGGGAAGGTGTTGGACGCGCGCGGATCCAGGATGACGTGTCCGAGCAGACCGTTCTCGCCACCCTGCGCGAGGCGGGCCACTGAGATCTTCCAGGCGGCTGGTTTACTTCCGGGAACGGCCGCAAGCCTTACAATTGACAGATGCGCCTGCTCCTGCAACAACGCCCCGAGGGCACCGAATCTCCAAGGTTCGTGCAGCTGATGCTGCAGCCGGACCTGCTGGGGGCGTGGACCCTGGTGCGTGAAACCGGCCAGGTCGGCGGCCGCAGTACCGTCCGCCGGCAGCAGTTTTTCGATCAGGCCGAGGCAGTCGCGGCGCTGGAACAGGCCCGCGACCAGCAGCTCAAGCGCGGTTATCAGCTCATGTTCGCGCGCGGCGCGAATACCCCACGCGGCTGAGCATCGCATCATTCCAGAGGCCAGAATCTTGACCCAGACCCCACAGAACGACCGTTTCCTCCGCGCACTGCGCCGTGAGCCCGTGGACCGCACGCCCGTCTGGCTGATGCGCCAGGCCGGACGCTACCTGCCCGAGTACCGCGCCACCCGTGCGCAGGCCGGCAGCTTCATGGGCCTGGCCACCAATCCGGAGCTGGCCTGCGAAGTGACCCTGCAGCCGCTGCGCCGGTTCCCGCTGGATGCGGCGATCCTGTTTTCCGACATCCTCACCATCCCCGACGCCATGGGCCTGGGGCTGTACTTCGTCGATGGCGAGGGCCCGAAGTTCAAGCGCCCGCTGCGCGACGCTGCATCGATCGCGAAGCTTGGCGTGCCAGACATGGAAAGCGACCTGGGCTACGTGATGGAAGCGATCCGGGTGATCCGCCGCGAGCTCGACGGCAAGGTGCCGCTGATCGGCTTCTCCGGCAGCCCGTGGACCCTGGCCTGCTACATGATCGAAGGCGGCGGCAGCAAGAACTTTTCCATCATCAAGGCCATGGCCCACAACGACCCCAAGGCGCTGCACGCGCTGCTGGAGGTCACCACCCAGGCGGTGATCCAGTATCTGTCCGCACAGCGTGCCGCCGGCGCCCAGGCGCTGCAGGTGTTCGACACCTGGGGCGGGATCCTGTCGCCCCGCATGTACCGCGAATTCTCCCTGCCCTACCTCACCCGCATCGCCCACGAGCTGGAGCGCGGCGAGGGGGCGGAACGCACCCCGCTGATCGTATTTGGCCGCGGCAATGGCGCTTATCTGGGCGAACTGGCCGATACCGGTGCCGAAGGCGTCGGCGTGGACTGGCTGATCGACCTGGGTGACGCGGCCCGCGTGACCGGCGGCAAGGTGGCGCTGCAGGGCAATCTGGACCCCTCCACCCTGTATGGATCGCCCGATGCCGTCCGTGCCGAAGTCCGCCGTGCGCTGGACAGCTATCGCGACGGCAATGGCGGCTCGCGCGAAGGCCACGTGTTCAACCTCGGCCACGGGATGTCACCGGACATGAATCCGGATCACGTCGGGGTACTGGTCGACGAGGTGCATTCGTACAGCGCACGCTGAGCGGGCCCGTGCCGGCCCCGGGCTGGCACTGGTAAAAACAGGGCGGGTCAGCACAACGCTGGCCCGCCCTTTTTCCATCCGTCAATCGGCGGCCGGTGCCACGCCATCCAGCGCGCCGGCCAGGATCGTGCCGGTCACCGGCTTGCGTACAAACCGGTCGAAACCCGCTTCCATTGCCTGCGCTTCAACTTCGGCATCCGCGCGGGCCGTCAGTGCAATCAGGGTCCCGGCAAATCCCTGCGCACGCAGCTGACGGGCCAGGGCAAAGCCGTCCAGGCCGGGCAGATCCAGATCCAGCATTGCGGCGTCGGGAATACTGTCCGCCAGCGCCGTCAGTGCCGCCAGGCCATGGGCTGCGTGGGTGACCGAGTGGCCCTGGCCGCGCAGCAGGCCGCCGATGACCTCGGCCACCGTCGGGTCGTCTTCCACCAGCAGCAGCGCAAGCGGAGCAGTCCGCGCACTGGGCGTCGCGGTCGCCGCCGTACTGACCGGGCGCGTGGCCGGTAGCGGAAGTTCGACGTCAAACCGGGTGCCCCGGCCCAGCCCGCTGTCCACCATGATCCTGCCGCCCATGCCCGCGGACAGCTCCTGACAGATCGCCAACCCCAGGCCGCTGCCGCCATACCGGGCAGTGTGCTGCGGGCCTTCGGCCTGCTCAAAGCGACGGAACAGACGCTCGCGCTGGTCCGCGTTGAGGCCCGGGCCGGTATCGATCACCACGAAACGCACCACGTCGCCTTCACCGCGCTCGGCGCGCAGCTCAACGTGGCCGCGCTCGGTGAACTTGACCGCGTTGCCCAGCAGGTTGAGCAGGATCTGGCGCACCCGCACGACGTCTCCGACCACCCATTGCGGAAGGTCATCAGCAATCTGCTGGCGGAATTGGAGGCCGCGCTCCTGCGCGATCGGGGCGGTGAGCCCGGCGGTTTCCTGCAGCAATTTGCGCAGGTCGAAGGGCTGCCGCTCCAGGTGCAGTTTGCCGGCCTCGATCCGGGCCAGGTCCAGGGCATCGTCCAGCAGCCGCAGCAGATGATCGCCGGCGGTGCGTATGGATTCGGTGTAACGGCGCTGTTTGTTCCCGAGCTCGGTCCCCAGCAGCAGCTCGCTCATGCCGAGCACGCCGGTCATCGGAGTCCGCACCTCGTGGCCCAGCGTCGCCAGGAAGCGCGATTTGGCCAGCGACGCCTGCTCGGCGACATCGCGCTTGTGTTCGGCCAGCTGCCAGGCATGGCGGCGCTTGAGGCGCTGCCGGTACGCATGGGCAAGCCACCAGAGCAGCGCCAGCGCGCACAGGGCGAACAGCCACATTGCCCATGCTGTACGCCACCACGGCGGCGTCACCCGGAACTGCATGGTGCGCACTTCCGACCACAGTCCATCGGCGTTGCGGGCCGTCACCTCCAGCTTCCAATCGCCGGCCGGCAGCTGGGAAAACACGCGCTCTCCCAACGCACCTACATCCACCCAGCCATCGTCATAGCCCACCAGGCGGAACCGGTACAGGTTGGCCGAAGGATTGCGGAATGACAGCAGTCTCGCCGTCACCCGCAGATCCCGGTCACTGTGCCGAAGCGCGAACGGGCCGTCCGGTACGAACGCGGGTTGGCCCCGCACCTGGGCCGTGGAAATCATCAGGTTCGGAGTGCGCCCGACCCGTTCCAGCAGTGTCGGATCAAACACCACCAGCCCGTCGGGGGTGCCGGCAAGGATCAGTCCGCTGTTCGGGTCCCGCGCCGGCGAGTGCCGCACGTCCTGGCTGGGAAGGCCGTCGCCGACCGACCAGGTCCGCACCGTTCCGGCTTCCGGATTCACCCGTATCAGACCGCGTGTACTGCCCAGCCACAGCGACCGGTCAGCATCGACAATCAGCCCGTTGAACGTCACCGTCGGCATGCCGTCAGCCCCGGTCAGCGAATGCGTCCGCTGCAACCGGCTGCCATCCCAGCGCCAACCATCCAACCTTCCCACGCCGCTGGTCCAGACCGAATCCCCGTCCACCGCCGCGGCCTCGGCAACCGTTCCATCCGTGCCCGGCACCGGCTCCCAGCCGCTGCCATCGGCGGTCAGGCGACGCAGGCCGCGGCTTGTTGCCAGCCAGGGACGGCCATCGGGCCCAATCATCAGGTGGTAGAGACTCTCGCCCTCATCCAGACCCGACCCGTCGCCGGTGGCGAAGGCATTCACCACGCGCCCATCCAGTTCACGCGCCTGCAGGTGGGAGTGGCCGCTGAGCAGCCACAGCCGCTCATCCACCTCGATGAACCCACGCGGTTCCAGACGGCTCGACATTGAATCCTGTGCCTGCTCGACACCCCAGCGCCGGACCGCCCGGGTCGCCGGTTCGATGCGTGCCAGGCCCGCCGGGTAGCCGACCCACACGTGGCCGCGACTGTCCTCGAACACCTGGGTCAGGACGACTCCCTCGCCGACGTCTTCCATCAGCCGATCGACCCGGCCGGTGCTGGGCTCGAAGCGGTCCAGCACTCCGCTGCTGCCCACCAGCCACATGCCTCCCTGTGTGGCCGGCGCCATTCCGCGCACCGCTGCGTTGCCCAGCGTCTTTGGATCCCCAATGCGGCGCGAGTGGATGACGAACCTGCGCCAGGCGGCAGGCACGTACCAGAGCGCATGACTGCCGCTGATCAGCCAGACGCCGCCTTCCCGATCCTCATGCGCCCCGGCCCAGTAGGGGCGCACTTCGTCGCGCGTTGCATCGCTGTACAGGGCAACCACGCCCACCGGCTCACCTGCCGCGTCGGCAAACCCGAGGCCGGCACGGATGTCCAGCCAGAAGTTGCCGCGACTGTCCTGCAGCAATACCTCGATCACATTGCGCTCGACGCCCTCGCCCCAGGCCACCTGCTCAACCGTGCCGTCAGGCCGACCCACGGCCAGGCCCGCGGCGGTTCCCACCCACAGCGTTCCGTCGCTGCCAAACGACAGGCCATTGACCCTTTCATCGGGCAAGGCCGACCTGGGCAGCCGCTCGAAATCCATTCCCGTCCAGCGCGCGATCCCGTTGCGCGTGCCCGCCCACACCGATCCATCCGGACCGATGCGGATCGCATTGACCTCTTCGGATGGCAGGCTGCGCTCATCACCGGATACAGGCAGGAACCGTTCAACCCGGCCTTCCACATCACGTCTGTACAGTCCACCGCCGGCGGTGCCGAACCACACGTTGTCCTCCGCGTCCACGGCGACCGACCACACCTGCTTGCCTTCGATCTCGGCAGCGCTGACCCCCGCTGGCACCGAGAAGCTGTCGCTGACCGGGTCGTAGCGAATCAGCCCGGCCAGGGCGCTTCCCAGCCAGATCACCCCGCTGGAATCGATGTCGATCGACCAGAGCACGGCGTCAGGCAGGCCATCTTCCATCCTCCAGACCTGGAACCCGATGCCGTCGTAGCGGGCCAGCCCATCGACCGTGCTCAGCCACAGATATCCAGCCTGGTCCTCGGCCATACCCGAGACGCGATTGGTGGGCAGCCCATCGGCCACGGACAGCTGTCTGGGCCGCGGCAGCTCGGAGGCGCCATGGGCGGATGGCACCACCAGCATCGCCAGCATCAGCAACGCCGGCAGCCACCACTTGATCGTCGTCATCGTCCGGCCCCTGGGCCGCCCCTGTTCACCATGTCCGCCAAGGGTAGCGCGCCGTCATGCCGATGCGCCTGGTCCAGCACCTTGCCGATCTGTGCAGCCAGCATCGCGCCGCTGACCGGCTTGCGCAGGAAAGCATCGAATCCCGCTTCATGCACGATCTGCTCCACCGCGCTGTCGGCACGCGCAGTGATCGCGACCAGCGGCCCGTGCCAGTCCTGGGCACGCAGCTGGCGCGCAAGCGCGATGCCATCGATCCCGGGCAGATCCAGATCAAGCAGCGCCAGCGCGTAATCCTGGCGTCGCACTTCGGTCAGTGCCGCCAGGCCGTGCGCCACGTGGGTCGGCAGATAGCCGTGGGCTGCCAGCAGCGCGGAAATGACTTCAGCCACGGTGGGATCATCCTCGACCAGCAGGATCCGCACCCCCGCTGCAGGCGCCTTCAACGGCGCTTCCCCATCCACGCGCACCGGTGGCGGTGCGTCCGCGGTAGGCAGCGGAAGCGTCACCACGAAGCTCGAACCCTTTCCCGGCGTGCTCTCAACCGTGATTTCCCCACCCATTTCAGCGGCCAGCTCCTGGCAGATCGCCAGTCCCAGCCCACTGCCGCCGTAGCGGGACGCAGTGCGCGCGCCCTGGGCCTGTTCAAACCGCTGGAACAGGCGCTGGCGCTGCTCCCGGTTCAACCCCGGTCCGGTATCGGACACGGTCAGGCGCACACCGCCAGATTTCGCCGACTGCATCGTCAACTCCACCCGGCCAACCTCGGTGAACTTGATCGCGTTGCCCACCAGGTTCAACAGGATCTGGCGGATCCGCACCTCGTCCCCGCACAGACCTTGGGGAACGTCCGCATCCACCAGCGCCCTGTATTGCAGCCCGCGATGCTCGGCCAGGGGCGCCATCAGCGCGCCTACTTCCTCCACCAGCGTCCGCGGGTTGAACGGCTGGGGATCCAGTTCCAGCTTGCCTGCCTCGATCCGGGCAAGATCCAGCGCATCGTTGACCAGGCGCATCAGGTGTCCACCGGCCCGGTGGATCGCCTCGGTGTAGCTGCGCTGGCGCGTGTCCAGTCGGGTCCTGAGCAGCAGCTCGCTCATTCCCAGCACGCCGGTCATGGGCGTTCGCACCTCATGCCCCAGCGTGGCCAGAAAGCGCGTCTTGGCATCGGACGCCTGGCGGGCCAGCTCGTGCTCGTGTTTTGTCCGCTGCCACGCCAGGCGCCTTCGCACCCGCAGGCGCACCGTGTGCACCGCCCAGCCGCCAAGCAGCAGGGCCACGAGCACGTAGGCCACCTTGGCCTGTCGCGTCCACCACCACGGCGCGGCGACCTCCAGCATGAAACTGGTCGGCTCGGACCAGAGGCTCAGCGGGGTCCTGCCCATGACTTCCAGCCGGTAGCGGCCCGGATCGAGCGCGGGAAACACGCGCTCACCAGCGGCCCCAACTTCCACCCAGTTGCTGTCGTAGCCATGCAGGAAAAACCGGTAGCGGTTGTACCGGGCGGAATTGAAACCCGCCACGCGCGCATGCACCCGCATTTCATGATCGCGGTAGCCCAGCCGCAACGGGCGGTCCAGTTCAAGCTGCCGCACGCCATCGCGCCCCCGCACCTCGATCGCCTTGATGGCCAGGTCCGGCATGGTTTCATCCGGCCGCACCTGATCCGGATCGAAGATCACCAGGCCGGCCCCGGTAGACACGTGGATACGCCCATCGGGTCCCGGCACCGGGGCGGTTGTCATATCCTGCGCAGGCAGGCCGTGGCTGACGCCGAACACATGCACCATCCGCCGCCCGGGCTCCACCCGCACCAGCCCGCGGGCACTGCTGAGCCAGACCACGCCCCCCACATCCACCGTCAAACCCTGGAAGGCAAGGTCGGGCATGCCGTCTTCCACGCCCAGCTGCGACTCCAGCGCCAGCTTTGCACCATCCCAGCGGTAGGATTCCAGCGCGCCGGACCTGGTGAGCCAGATCCGGTCCCGCCCCTGCAGGGCGAAGACTCCGGTCGACTCGGCCGGCGCGCCCGGAACCGGTTCAAAACCGCGCGTGCCCGAATTCCACATCAGCAGGCCCTGCTCTCCCGAAACCCACAGTCCTCCGTCGGGCGCCCGCTCCGCATGCGCCAGCCGCCGGCCCTCTTCCAGCCCGCGCCCGCCACCAGGCAGCACCGTTTCCTGCAGCGTGCCATCGCGATCCCGCGCCTGCAGACCGTGGTAGGCGGACACGTTCCACACCAGTCCCCCGCTGGCCTGGACGACGGCCTGGCAGGCACCGGAGGGCACCGGATCCGCTGCATCGTCGGCCTGCCATACACGCATCAGGCCGGTCCCGGGCTCGTAGCGGCCCAGCCCACCGTGGAAACAGAGCCAGACATTGCCCGCATCATCTTCCAGCAGACGATCGGGCACGTAGTCACCTTCGGCGTGGAAGACGCGCTGCACCGCCCCGGTTGCCGGCTCCAGCCGGTCGACGACGCCGCTGTTTCCAACCAGCCACATGGATCCATCCGCTGACGGCGCGATCGCGGTCACGTCCACATTGCCCAGCGATTGCGGCGCATCATCGCCACTGTGCTGCAGCACCTGGAACCGGCGCCAGGTGGGCGGCAGGTACCACAGCCCGGAATCCACGCTGCCCAGCCACAGCCCGCCTTCATGGTCTTCGTGTGCCGTCGACCAGTCCGGGGTCACCGCGCCCTGGTGCAGGTCACTGTACGTGCGCACCGGACTGATCCCCGACGCATCGGCCAGGGCCAGTCCGCCGCTTGCATCGATCCAGTACATCCCGCTGCGGTCGCGCAGCAGTACCTGATAAAGCCGTCCGACAGGCGCGTGCTCAAACCAGGGCGGCGCAGCAGACAGTCCGCCATCGGGTTCCACCACACCGAGGCCCTGTGGCAGGCCGACCCACGCGCGCCCATCCGCCGCCGGCGTCACCCCCAGCAGCATGGCCTCGGCAGGCACGCCGGGTACGGCTTCAAAATCCCGGCCATTCCAACGCACCAGTCCATCGCGGGTGCCCACCCAGAGCCTTCCATCCTCGTCGGTCACCAGGATCGGCACGCCTGCGGACGGCAGGCTGCGTGGGTCATCTGCGTCGGGCATGAAGTGGCGCACGCTGCCATCCGGGTCGATCCGATACAGCCCGGAAGTCGCCGTGCCGAACCAGATCGCGCCGTCTGCGGTGCCGGTGACGCTCCAGACAATGTCGCTGGTGTACTGGCGAAAATCATTGCGGGCCCGGTCCAGCATCGCCAGGCCACCGCTGGTGGCGATCCAGAGCCGGCTGCGGGCATCCACGTACAGGGCGGATACCTCGTTGTCCGGCAGGCCGTCTTCCTTGCGCCAGATCCGGAAGGCGACGCCGTCATAGCGGGCCAGACCGTCGCTCGTCCCGATCCACAGGTGCCCGCCGTGGTCCTCCGCCAGTGCATGCACGCGGTTGGAAGGCAGGCCATCGGCTACCGTCAGCTGGCGCAAACGCGGATTGCCGGCCGGACTGGCGCTGCCACTCCCCGGTGCGAGCGCCATGACAAGCAGCCCGATGATCGCTACCTTGCGCAACATGCTCCCTGCATCCCCTCACCTTGCGGTGTCCCGGCATCCTCGCAACGTCGCGCGGCCTGTGCAAGCGGCGGGCCGGGCGCGGATATCGCCGGCAATCCTGGCCTTCGTGCTGTGCGCGCTGCTCGGCGCCGTGGCGAACGCCGCCGGGCAGGTGCGCACCTACGCACTGGACCCGGTGCATACGCGGGTGATGGTGGCGGTCGACCACGCCGGCTTCTCACGTGCGCTGGCGACCGTTTCCGGCAGCACCGGCACCCTGCGGTTTGATCCCGACGCCTGGGAGAGCGCACGCCTGGAGGCCAGGGTGCCGCTGCAGCAGCTGGACCTTGGTGATCCGGACTGGAACCGCGCCGCCCTGGCATCGGGACTGCTGGATGCTGGCAGACACTCGGAGGCGGTCTTCATCTCCCAACGCGTGGAACCACTCAGCGCCAGTCGGGCGCGTATCCACGGTGAGCTGACCCTGCGCGGCGTGACCCGGCCGGTCACCCTGGAGGCCACGTTGAACGCGCTCAAACGCCACCCGATGCCGCCGTTCCGACGCACCGCCGGATTCTCCGCAGTGGGCATGCTCAGCCGCTCCGACTTCGGCATCACCGCCTGGCCGGGCGTGATCGGCGACCTGGTCGAGCTGCGGATCGAAGTGGAAGCGGTGCACGCTCCAGACGCCACTTTCAGCGACGAGGAGGCAACGCCATGAGCCTGAAAAATACCCGCGAACGCTGGGGCAGCGTGAGCCAGGCACTTCACTGGCTGGTGGCTCTTCTGATCCTGCTCCAGGGCCCGCTCGGCATCGTGATGGTTGCCCTGCCCAACAGTCCCGACAAGATCCGGCTGTACGCGCTGCACAAGTCGATCGGCCTGACCATCCTTGCCCTGGCGATGCTGCGGCTGGGCTGGCGCCTGTATGCCGGCGCCCCGGCGCCGCTGGCCGACGTGCCCGGCTGGCAGCAGGCAGCCGCACGGTTCTCACACCGGTTGCTGTACGTACTGCTGTTCGCCATTCCGCTCAGCGGCTGGCTGTTCAATTCCATCGCCGGGTTTCCGCTGCAATGGTTCGGCCTGTTCAATCTGCCCGCCATTGCCGATGCGGATCCGGCGCTGCGCGAATTCACCGGCAATCTGCACCTGTGGCTGTTCTGGCTGCTGGTTGCGGTCACCCTGGTGCACGTGGCGGCCGCTATCCAGCATCATCTGATCACCCGCAATGCCACGCTGACGCGCATGCTGCCGCGCGGCTGGCTGCATCCCTCCAACCCCTCCAATACTTCCAAGCCCTCCGGCAAGGACACCCCGAATGCGTAGCCTCATGCTGCTTGCTGTCCTGACCCTGTGCGCCCTTCCGGCAGCCGCCACCGACTGGGTCCAGGCGCCGGGTTCGAGCCTGGTGTTTGCCGGCAGCTACCAGGGCGAAATCTTCAACGGCCACTTTCCGGGCTTCCAGACCCGGCTGCGCTTTGATCCCGCCAACCCGTCGGCGGGCCGGCTGGAGGTGGACATCCCCATGACCGGCGTGACCAGCGGCAATCCGGATTACGACGAAGAGATGCGCGGCCCCGCGTTCTTCGACATCAAGCGCTATGCGCGGGCCCGCTACATCGCCGAGGGGTTCCGTGCGCTTGAAGACGGACGCTACGCAGCCGACGGCCGGCTGGAACTGCGCGGTAACAGCCAGCCGGTCACCCTGACCTTCACCTGGCAGGAAGGCGAGCATCCAACCCTTGCCGGCCGGGCCACGGTGGAACGGCTGGCTTTCGGCATCGGTGACGGCATGTGGGCGGATACATCGATGATCCCCGCACAAATCGCCATCAGCACGCGCGTGGTATTTCGCCCCGCGCCCTGATCACCCCTCAGCCTGCAAGGAATGCCCTGACAGCATCCGCGTCGAACGGCCAATCAAGTTCGCGTCCGTCAGGCCCGCTGCACAGCACCGGCACCCGGATCCCGTAGCGCGCCTCGAGCACCGGGTCATCATCGATCCACACGGTCTCGAAATCCGGCGTGCGCGCCTGCGCCAGCACGTGCAGCGCCTCGTCGCACAGGGGGCATTCATCGCGCTGGTACAGCGTCATGACTGGAACGGACTGCTGCATCGGGCCACCGGGGAATACCTTGCAGGACTGGATAGAATAGCCGCATGGCAGTCAGCACATTCGACCTTTACAAGATCGGCATCGGGCCGAGTTCCTCCCATACCGTCGGGCCGATGCGTGCGGCTGCACGCTTCGTCGACCGCTGGCTGGTCCAGGCCGGCCGGCTGGATGACGTCGCCCGCGTGCGCGCCGAGGTATTCGGCTCGCTGGCCCTCACCGGGCGCGGCCACGGCACCGACAAGGCGGTCATGATGGGCCTGGAAGGCCACATGCCGAACCTGATCGACCCGGACATTATCACCCCGGGCGTGGAGCGGATCCGCAGCGGGTCCGTGATCCGTCTGGCGGGCCTGCGCGAGATCGCGTTCGAGGAAAAGCGCGACCTGTTGATGAACAAGCGGCAGAAACTGCCGTACCACACCAACGGCATGCGCTTTGCCGCCTATGACGCCGATGGCAACGAGATTGCCAGCCGCGACTATTACTCGGTCGGCGGCGGCTTCGTGGTCAACCAGGACGAAGCGGCCGAAGACCGGATCGTGGCCGACACCACCACCGTGCCGCATCCGTTTTCCAGCGGCGATGAGCTGCTGGCACGCGCCCGGGAAACCGGCCTGTCGATCGCGCAGATGATGTTCGAGAACGAGCAGTGCTGGCGTTCCAAAGATGAAATCCGCGACGGCCTGCGCGAACTCTGGGCGGCCATGCAGTCCTGCGTGCAGCGCGGAATCCAGCAGGGCGGCACCCTGCCCGGCGGACTCAATGTCACCCGCCGCGCCGCTGCCATGTACGCCGAACTCTCGGCCCGCCCCGAGGCTGCCCTGCGCGATCCGCTGACCACGCTGGACTGGGTCAACCTGTACGCGCTGGCGGTCAACGAGGAAAACGCCGCCGGTGGACGCGTGGTGACCGCGCCCACCAACGGCGCGGCCGGCATCATGCCCGCGGTGTTGCACTACTACGACCGCTTCTGCCCCGGCGCGAACGAACAGGGCGTATTCGACTTCCTGCTCACCGCCGCCGCAGTTGGCATCCTCTACAAGGAAAACGCTTCAATCTCAGGCGCCGAAGTCGGCTGCCAGGGCGAGGTGGGCGTGGCCTGCTCGATGGCCGCCGCCGGCCTGACCGCAGCGCTCGGCGGCACCCCGATCCAGGTCGAGAACGCGGCCGAGATCGGCATGGAGCACAACCTCGGCCTGACCTGCGACCCGATCGGCGGCCTGGTGCAGATTCCCTGCATCGAGCGCAACGCCATGGGCTCGGTCAAGGCGATCAACGCCTCACGCATCGCCTTCCGCGGCGACGGCACGCACAAGGTCAGCCTGGACAAGGTGATCAAGACCATGCGCGACACCGGGCGGGACATGAAGGACAAGTACAAGGAAACCTCGCGCGGCGGACTGGCGGTCAACGTCATCGAGTGCTGACCCGCAGGACCCCCAGCACGTCATCCAGCAGCGCCGCCGCGGTCACACCCGCCCCGGCGCCGGGCCCGCGGATCACCAGCGGCTGGTCGCGATAGCGGCAGCTGGCAATCGCCACCACGTTGTCGGTCCCTCCGCCCGCGCACAGCGGATGATCCCCGGGCAGCGTGCGCAGTCCCACAGTGGCTCCGTCCGCATCCACCCGGCCGATGAAGCGCAGCTTGGCGCCCGCGTTCCGCGCGGCCAACGCACGGGCAGCCAATGGCCCGTCCAGGGTGGGCAGCAGGGCATCGACTTCGGACAATGCCGTCGCGGCCAGTGCGTCCGGCACCAGCGAATCGACCCGCACTTCGTGCGCCTGCAGCGGCATTCCCGCAGCACGCGCCAGGATCAGCAGCTTGCGGCGCACATCCTCGCCGGATAGATCCAGACGGGGATCGGGTTCGGTGTACCCGCTGTCGCGGGCCTCGCGCACCAGCTGCGAAAACGGCTGCGATCCGTCGTAGCGATCGAACAGCCACGCCAGCGATCCGGACAGCACGCCCTCCACTGAATGGATCCGGTCGCCTCCCGCCGCCAACTCCCGCAGCGACCGCAGCAGCGGCAGCCCTGCACCCACCGTGGCGCTGTCGCCATAGACACCGACGCGTCCACCTCGTCCGGCGCTGGCGCCCGCGATCGCCTGCGCCCGGGCCAGGTCTGCCCCGACGCCGAGCTTGTTGGCCGTCACCACGTGCACCCCGCGCCCCAGCCATTCGGCGTGCCAGCCGGCCACTGTGTCGCTGGCGGTGGCATCCACCATCACATCACCCGGGCGCAGGCTCTCCGCCTCCACCCACGGTGCCCATCTCCCGGTAGTGGCGGGAGCGGTCCGAGCATCTTCCAGCGCCTGCAGCGGATCCCCGTCGCCGGGACGCAGCGCGCGTGAATTGCACAGCCAGGCGATCCCGGGCACGGCGATGCCCTGCTGACGGAGCCGCTGCCAGCGCGCCACAAACGCCGCGCCCACGGTCCCGGTCCCCAGCAGCGCCAGCCGCGGCGCGGGTGCAGGACGGTCTCCGCTGCGGCCGGGTCTGGACAGCGCAACAACCGCACTCATGACTCCACCCCGCCGCGTGCCACCACCGGACGCACCACCGGCCGCACCGCCTGCGCGCGCGCCAGGCCGGTGGTCAGGTCGGCCTGCAGATCCGCCATCGCCTCGATCCCCACCGAAAGCCGCAACAGCCCGTCCGCAATGCCGGCAACCGCCCGCGCCTCTGCGCTCATCGCGGCGTGGGTCATGGTGGCCGGATGCGCCACCAGGCTCTCAACACCACCCAGGGATTCGGCCAGGCTGAAGCACTGTAGGCCGTCGATGAACGCACGCGCCGCCTCCACCCCACCCTCCAGCTCAAGACTGATCATCGCCCCGAAGCCGTGCTGCTGGCGCTGGGCGATCGCGTGACCGGGATGGGATTCCAGCCCCGGCCAGTACACCCGGGCCACCGCTGGATGGGCCTGCAGCTGGCGGGCAATGGCCTCGGCATTTTCCTGATGCACCCGCATTCTTGCGTCCAGGGTGCGCAGCCCGCGCAGGGCCAGAAAGCTGTCAAAGGGTGATCCGGTCAGGCCCAGGGCATTGCCCCACCAGGCGAAGCGCTCGTGCAGCTCCGGCGTGGCAGCCACCAGCGCGCCACCCACCACATCGCTGTGGCCGTTGATGTACTTGGTGGTCGAGTGCAGCACCGCATCGGCGCCGAAGGCAATGGGATTCTGCAAGGCCGGGGAAAGAAAGGTGTTGTCCACGGCCACCAGCGCCCCCGCGCGCTGGGCGGCGCCGATCACGAAGCGCAGATCGGTGATGCGCAGCAGGGGATTGGAAGGCGTTTCCACCAGCACCAGCTTCGGCCGGGTCGCAAGCGCCTCGGCCAGCGCGCGCGGACAGGTCAGGTCCGCCGTGACCAGTTCGAAGTGCCCCTTGCGCGCCAACGCCTCGAACAGCCGCCAGCTTCCGCCGTAGGCATCGTGCGGAACCACCAGCCGATCGCCCGGCTCCAGCACCGCATGCAGCAGCAGGGTAATGGCCGACATGCCGGTTGAGGTCACCACGCCCCCGGCGCCGCCTTCCAACTTCGCCAAAGCATCCCCCAGCAGGTCGCGGGTGGGATTGCCGCTGCGGGTGTAGTCGTACTGGCGCGGCTGGCCGAAGCCCTCGAAGCTGAAGTTCGACGAGAGCACCAGCGGCGGAACCACCGCGCCCCAGGCGGGATCGGTGTCGATACCGGCCCGCACCGCGCGGGTAGCGGGCCGAGGGGATTCCCCACTGCGATGGCTTTCAAACCCGCTCATGCCAGACCCCCTTTGCCACCCAGCGCCGCGCGCAGGATGGCGTCGACCTTGCCGTGCTCTTTCAGGAATGCATCGTGGCCGTAGGCCGAGCGCAGCACACGCAGCCGGCCAGGCGAGCCCAGACATTCCACCAGGACCACCGAATCAGCCAGCGGCGCAAGCCAGTCTCCTTCGACAGCCACCACTGTGGTGGGCACCCGGATCGCTGCCGGGTCCACGCGATGCAGGTCGATCGATTCGGACAGACGCAGCCACGCGGTCACCGACGTGCGCGAAACAAAGCGCGCACCGGCAGCGTCCAGATAGTCCTCCGCAGCCACCCGCACCCGGCCGTTGATGATCTCCGGCGGCGCTTCGAAACGCTCGGCGAATTCCTCCGGCGTGCGGTAGCTCAGCATCGCGAACTGGCGCGCCAGCCCGAGTCCCTGGGCATCCGAGCACTGCAGTTCACCCAGGCCAACGGCCCGCCGCTGCAACGCGCGCCAAGCGGCGGCATAGGGATGGGCGCGATGGGCGCCACTTACCGCCACCAGCCGCCCAAGCTTCCGCGCATGCCGGGCGGCGAACTGCAGGCCAACCAGCGCGCCGTAGGAATAGCCGACGAACGTATCCACGCGTCCGATTCCGAGCCCCGCGAGCAACGCCGCGGCGGCATCGGCCTGGTCAGCGGTATCGATCGGCGCATCCAAGCGGCCATCGGCACCGACAAAATCAAAAGCCAGGATGCGTCGGCGCGCTGGATCCAGCGCGCGATCGGCTCCGACCAGCCCGTCCAGCCATCCGCGCTCCGGGAAGGCGGCGCTGGCAGCTACGTGCCGGTGGGCGGAAATGCCGCCGGCCACCAGCACCACCGGCGCGTCCACGGGGCCCTGGCTCTCCCAGACGAGGGTCACGCGGCGACGCCCCGCATGGCGCATCTCCAGATCCACCTGCAGCTCGCCGCGCGCCGCCGGCACGGACATCGCCGTGCCCTGTACGGACAATGTGGACGGGATATCGGGAATCGCAACCGCAGCTTCAAACAGGCTCATGACGCATCCGCCTCCGGAGTGAGAGAGGCCATCGATGCATGCGGGAAGCCGGTAAGGATGTCGACACCGCCGCGCTCAAGCGGGTGTGCCCGACAACCATCTTCCGGTGGACGCAACAGGTCCCCGCAGGACTTGGCACCTTTCTCCATGGAGCGCGCTGCGCTCCGCAAAGTGGTTGCCCCGGCATCAAAGGGCCTGTCCCTCCGCCGGTCTCGATGGATGCAGGCATCCTGCCGGGGACAAATCCGCATGTCAATCCTTTCATGCCGATAGAGCGATGGAATGCCACAACACCCTGGCCATTTCGAAACCAGCGGGGCTTCGCCATAATCCTGCAATGACAACCCCCCGCATCCTGCTCGCGCTGCTCGCCAGCGCCTTCGCCGCGTCCTGCGCCACGACTCCCCAGCCCTCCACCCGTGCCTCGGCCGACCGGATCAGCGGCCATGCGGGGGCCAGCGTGGAAGTCACGGAAACCTTTGTCAGCGCACCTTCGCCCGATGACGAGCTGGACTCGCTGGCCACGTGGGTCGCCCCGGACGGGCAGGTGCTGGTGCTCGCCACGGCCAAGTCCCGCCATCGGCTGGCGGTGTACGACGGCGCCACTGGCGAGCGCCTGGGCGAAGCCGGCGACCAGGGCAGCGCTGCGGGACAGTTCAAACGTCCCAACGGCATCGCCGTCTTTGCCGACCTGGTGTTTGTCACCGAGCGCGATGCGCCACGCGTGCAGGTACTGGCCCTGCCGGGCTTCGAGCCGGTCGGCAGCTTCGGCGAAAACATTCTGCGCAGCCCGTACGGGATCTGGCTGCATGAGGCAGCGCCAGGCGAACTGCAGGTCTACGTGACCGACAGTTTCATGTACGGCAAGGACTTCAGCGAAGTGCCGCCGCTGCACGAATTGGACCAGCGCGTGCGCCGCTTCCGCGTGCAGCTGGCCGACGAGGGCGGCATCGACGCTGCCTATCTGGGCTCGTTCGGTGACACCAGCCAGGCCGGCGCGCTACGCATGGTTGAATCGCTGTGGGGCGATCCCGCCCATGACCGCTTGCTGGTGGCCGATGAGGACCGGCGCCATGTTTCCGCCCTGCGCGAATACACCCTGGACGGCCGTTACACCGGCAGCAGCCTGCCCGCCAGCTTCGCCGGCGAAGCCGAAGGCGTGGTGCTGTGGGACTGCAGCCCTGACGAGGGCTACTGGATCGCCGTGGATCAGCTGGTACCGCACTCCCTGTTCCACGTCCATGACCGCGTCAGCCTGGAGCATCGCGGCAGTTTCCGTGGCCAGGTCACGACCAATACGGACGGCATCGCCCTGCATCTCGCACCGATGGCGCGGTTTCCCGCAGGGGTGATGTACGCGGTCCACGATGACCGGTCGGTCAGCGCGTTCGACCTGGGCCAGGTGATCCATGCGCTGGACCTGGACCGCGCCTGCCTGCACTGAGCCATGTCCGGTCACGCCACCGTCCTGGCCTGGGCCACCGGCCTTCTGATGCTGCTCGCCGTGTCCGGTGCGACCGCGCAGGAGGCGCCCGCGCAGGAACCGTCGCGCATCGCACGTCTGCACCTGGAACCCACTGAAGGCGGCCTGCTGGCGTGGGCCGAGAACCTGGTGGCCGGACCGATCGAGGTCATGCTGCATGGCGACGGTCATTCGCCCGCGGCCCACCCTGCCCTGCCCGCCCGGGCTACGGTGCCGGCGTACGGACGGGTGCTTGTGTCGCGGATCGGAGCGGCCGGTGCCGCGGGCGTGCGCTTCAGCCTGGAGGCGGTGCCCGGTCATCCCAGCACGCGCCCCCGGGACGTGGAATATGCCTGGCCCCTGGCCGGCGTTCCGCTGCAGATCACCCAGGGCTGGGGCGGGGGGTTCAGCCATGCAGGCGCTACCAACCGTCATGCGGTGGATTTCGCCACGCCGGTCGGCATCCCGGTGCTGACAGCGCGCGACGGCACGGTGATGCAGGTGGAGTCGGGCTTCTCCACCGCCACACTGGATCCGCATCTCGACGGGCGCGCCAACCAGGTCCGCATCCTCCACGAGGACGGCACCATGGCCCTGTACGCGCATCTGGATGCCAATGGCGTCTTCGTACGTCCGGGCCAGCGGGTCCGGCGCGGCCAGCGTCTGGGTCTGTCCGGAAACACCGGCTTCAGCGCCGGCCCGCACCTGCACTTCGTGATCCAGGTGAACCGGGGCATGCGCCTGGAATCCATCCCGTTCCGCATGTTCGGGCCCGGTGGCGTCCTGCGCTTCCACGAACCCACCCACTAGGGCGGCAACGTATAATTTCCGGTTTCCCCAAGGTCCCGGCGCCCGCGCGGCGGGAATCATCATGCCCGACGTTTCCAGAGAAGCCGCCCGCCGCCGGACCTTCGCGATCATTTCGCACCCCGACGCCGGCAAGACCACGCTGACCGAAAAGCTGCTGCTGTTCGGCGGAGCGATCCAGATGGCCGGCGCGGTCAAGGGCCGCAAGGCCGCCCGCCACGCCACCAGCGACTGGATGAAGCTGGAGCAGGAGCGCGGCATTTCGGTGACCAGCTCGGTCATGCAGTTCCCTTACCAGAACCACGTGGTCAACCTGCTCGACACCCCCGGCCACGCCGACTTCGGCGAGGACACGTATCGGGTACTGACCGCGGTGGACTCGGCGCTGATGGTGATCGACGTGGCCCGTGGCGTAGAGGAGCGCACCATCAAGCTGATGGAGGTGTGCCGCATGCGCGACACGCCGATCATGACCTTCATCAACAAGCTGGACCGCGAAGGCCGCGAGCCAATCGAGCTGCTGGATGAAGTGGAAAGCGTGCTCGGCATCCAGTGCGCGCCGGTGACCTGGCCGATCGGCATGGGCACGCGCCTGAAGGGCGTGGTGCACCTGCTGACCGGCGAAGTGCATCTGTACGAGAGCGGTCGCAAGTTCACCCGTCAGGATTCCACCATCCTGCCGTCGATTGACGACCCGGAGCTGGAGAAGCGGATTGGCGCGCAGGCGCTGGCCGAGCTGCGCGACGAACTGGAGCTGGTACAGGGCGCCAGCCATCCCTTCGACCCGGAGGACTACCTGGCCGCTCGCCAGACGCCGGTGTTTTTCGGTTCGGCGGTGAACAACTTCGGCGTGCAGCCGCTGCTGGACTTCTTCGTCCAACATGCGCCCTCGCCCCAGCCCCGCCCCACCACTGGCCGAGATGTAGCGCCGTCGGAAAACCAGCTCACCGGCTTCGTGTTCAAGATCCAGGCCAACATGGATCCGCAGCACCGCGACCGGGTGGCGTTCATGCGCGTGTGCTCGGGCCGCTTCCACGCCGGGATGAAGACATTCCACGTGCGCAGCGGCAAGGACATGAAGCTCGCCAACGCGCTGACGTTCATGGCCAGCGACCGCGAGATTGCCGCCGAAGCGTTTCCGGGCGATGTGATCGGCATCCACAACCACGGCACCATCTCGATCGGCGACACCTTCACCGAGGGCGAAGCGCTGTCGTTCACCGGCATTCCCAGCTTCGCCCCGGAGCTGTTCCGCCGCGCCCGCCTGCGTGACCCGCTCCGGCTCAAGCAATTGCAGAAGGGCCTGGCCCAACTGTCGGAAGAAGGCGCCACCCAGTTCTTCCGCCCGCTGATGGGCAACGACCTGATCCTGGGCGCGGTGGGCGTGCTGCAGTTCGACGTGGCCGCTTACCGGCTCAAGGCCGAATATGGGGTGGACGCGATCTTTGAACAGGTCGGCGTGGTGACCACCCGCTGGGTGCACTGCGACGATGAGAAGAAGCTGGAGGAGTTCCGCGACAAGAACGCCGTGAACCTGGGCATCGACGCCGCCGGCGAGCTGGTCTACCTCGCCCCCTCCCGGGTCAACCTGCAGCTGGCCCAGGAGCGCTGGCCGGATATCCAGTTCGACGCCACGCGCGAACACGCCCACGTCCCCACGGAGTGATCCGCGGGCGGCCTACTCAGTACGGGCGCGTACGGTCATAATCGGTCGGCACCCTCCACCCAGGCCCGGCCGATGATCACCGCCCCCATGTCCCCACGCCAGCAGCGTGAGGAATTCGCCAGCGCACTGACCCATGGCATCGCCGCCGTGGCGGCCGTGATCGCCGGCACCGTGTTGGTCAGCCTTGCCGCCATCCACGGCGATGGCTGGCAGTTGGGCGCGGCCATCGTTTTCTCGGCCAGCCTGCTGCTGCTCTATCTGGCGTCGACGCTTTACCATTCGTTCCGGCAGCCGGCACTCAAGCGGCGGATGAAGGTGCTTGATCACTGCGCGATCTACCTGCTGATCGCCGGCACCTATACCCCCTTTACCCTGATCGGGCTGCGCGGACCGTGGGGCTGGGGGCTGTTTGCAGCCATCTGGACGCTGGCCCTGGCCGGGGTGGTGTTCAAGCTGTTTTTTACCGGGCGTTTCAAGCGCCTGTCGACGATGATCTACGTGGCCATGGGCTGGATGGTGCTGGTGGCGATCAAGCCGGTGATGGCCGCGCTGGATGGCTGGACCCTGGGATGGATGATTGCCGGCGGGCTGTTCTACACCCTGGGCACGGTGTTCTACCACCGCGAGTCCATCCCCTATTCCCACGCGATCTGGCACCTGTTCTGCATTGGCGGCAGCCTGTGTCACTACGTGGCGGTGATGGCGCAGGTGGTGACACCGGCTTGAAGCAGCGCAGTATGATCACTTCATCGCACTGCATGAATGTGAATCCCATGAACGCCTTCCGCCTGTTGATTCCCGCCTGCCTGCTGCTGGCGGCCTGCCAGCCACAGACACCCCTGCCCGCCGCATCAGTGGAGCCAACCCCGGATCCGGCCCGGGAAGCGGCACTGGAAGCCGCACTTGCCGCGGATGGAGACATCGTTGCCAGCTATGCCTGCGCGGAAGGCAACAGGGTGGAGCTGGTTCGCGAGGGACGCGTCGCCCGCCTGTCGCTCAGCGACGGGCGCATCATCCGGCTCGGCGAGATGTCCGGCAGCCAGCCGCGCACCTGGTCCGACGTGGGACTGCGCTTCATCATCGATGAGGATTTTGTCGAGTTGAGCCAGTCCAACGGCGAGCGCAACCTGGCCTGCGAACCGGCCGAATAGCGCCCGACGGCGCTGAACCGCCGCCACCATATTCACTCCGGTTATACCCACAGGTCGCGATGCTGGACGCCTGTCCACACCGAGCACGCCATGCCAGCGTCCTCCCGCCCCCGGCAGGCACCCCTTGCCGTCATTACCCGTCATCCGTGGCTGACCGCGCTCGCCGCGGTGGCGATCGCAGTGTTGGTACTGGTGCTGATCTGGGACTGGAACTGGCTCAAGGGCCCAGTGGAGCGCACGGTCCAGGCGCGCACCGGCCGCAGCTTCGATATTGGTGGCGACCTGGATGTAAACCTCGGCCGCACGGTCACCATCAGCGCCGGCGCGCTGCGGCTGGGCAATGCGGAGTGGTCACCGGAGCCGGAGATGGCCCGCGCCGATCGCGCCCTGATCCGCGTGCATCTGCCCTCCCTGCTGCGACGCCAGACGCTGATTCCGGCGATCGAACTGGTCAACCCGCGCCTGCGCCTGGAGCTTGGCGCACAGGGCGGCAACTGGAACCTGTTCGAGTCGTCCGGCGATGGCACGCCGGCGCGCATCGAACGGCTGTGGATTGAAGGCGGCGAGCTGGTGTTCCTGCACCCGGCGGATGACACCCGCATCGAGGTTTCACTGGACAGCGAAGAGTCGGCCCGCGCCGAGACCGCCCCGCCCGTAGCCGTCGCAGGCAGCGGCCAGTGGCGCGGCAATGACTTCAGCCTGGAAGGGCGCATCGCATCGCTGCTGGATCTGCAGCAACAGGAGGACCAGGCCGGTTACGGGATCGACCTGGAAGCCACGGCCGGCCGTACCCGTGCTCACGCCCGCGGCCTGCTGTTCAATCCGTTCCAGCTGCAGCGCTTCGATCTGCAGATGGCACTGTCGGGCGCCAACCTGGCCGACCTGTATCCGCTGCTCGGCGTGGCCCTGCCCGACACCCCGCCGTACACCCTGGATGGCCGCTTTGGGCGCGATGCGAACACCTGGACCTATCGCGACTTCACCGGCGAGGTGGGCGACAGTGACCTGGCCGGCGAAGTCACCTTCACGGCAGGCGGTGAACGTCCGCATTTCTCGGCGGACCTGATGTCGGAGATGCTTGATTTCGATGACCTGGCCGGCCTGGTGGGCGCGGCCCCGGATACCGGTCCGGGCGACACCACCAATCCCGAGCTGCAGGCCCGCGCCGAGCAGCGCGCGGCGAGCGGCCGGGTCCTTCCGGATACACCTTACGAACTGGACAAGCTGCGCGCGATGGATGCCAACGTGCGCCTGCGCGCGACCCGGATCGAATCCCCGGTCCTGCCCCTGGACAACATGGATGCCCGCCTGACCCTGGAAGACGGCCTGCTCACCCTGCAGCCGCTCGCTTTCGGCATGGCTGGCGGCAGGATCGATTCCGGCATCCACATGGATGCGCGCGGGGAAGCCATCCAGACCCGGCTGGATGCAAGCATCAGCGGCGTTGACCTGGAGCAGCTGTTCCCGACCCCGGAAATCGCCCGCGATGCCGTGGGAGCAATCAGCGGGGAGATTTCACTCGCCGGCACCGGCAACTCGGTGGCCCACATGCTGGGCAGCGCGGATGGCGACGTGGCGCTGGGCATGGGCAGCGGCCAGGTCAGCAACCTGGTCCTGGAGCTGGCCGGGATCGACATCTTCGAAGCGGTGCGCTTCCTCATCACCGGCGATCGCCTGGTGCCGGTGCGCTGCGCATTCGCCGATTTCAGCGTGCAGGATGGCGTCATGCAGACCCGGGCACTGGCCTTCGACACCACCGACACGCTGATCGTGGGCGAGGGCAGCATCGATCTTGGCGAAGAAACCCTGGATCTGGAGCTGCGCCCGCGGCCCAAGGACCGCAGCCTGCTGAGCCTGCGCTCGCCGCTGGTCATCGATGGCACGTTCGCCGACCCGGGCTTTCGCCCCGACATGGGTCGGCTGGGCGTGCGCGGCGCAATCGCACTGGCGTTGACCAGCATCGCCCCGCCCGCCGCCCTGTTGGCCACGCTGGAACTGGGCCCGGGCGAAGACGCCGGCTGCGGCGGCGAATACGCGGAATAGCTCAGCCGGAGATGTAGCTGTGCAGCTGCTCCAGTTCGATCTGCTGATCCTCGATCACCGCCTTGACCAGGTCACCGATCGATACCAGCCCCAGCACCGTACCGCCCGCATCGACCACCGGCAGGTGGCGGATACGCTGGCGGGTGACGATTTCCATGCAGTGCGGCACGTGGTCATCCAGGCCCACCGTGATCACCTCGCGGGTCATGATTTCCCGCACCGGCGTGGTTTTCGATGACAGGCCTTCCAGCACTATCTTGCGGGCGTAGTCGCGCTCGGAAAGCATCCCCTCCAGGGCGCCCGCGCGCATGACCAGCAAGGATCCGACCTGCTTTTGCGCCATCAGCCGGATCGCGTCGATCACCGCCGCGTCCGGATCAACGGCAAACACCTCATGCCCCTTCACCTCCAGCACATGCCTGACCGTTCGCATCGTGCACTCCTCCGGTTGACTGGGTTGCGCTCCACTGTACCCGTTCGGCGGGAAGCCATGCATCCACCAGATACAGGGGTCGCTGTTTGGACTCCAGGTACAGCCTGCCCAGGTACTCGCCGATCAGCCCCAGGGCGATCAGCTGGGTGCCGCCCAGGAACAGGATCACCGCCATCATCGTTGGCCAGCCGGCCACCGCATCGCCGTACAGCAGCGCTTTGAAAATGATCCACACCCCATAACCAAAGGCCACCAGCGCAGTCATCAATCCCACGTACGTGGCCGCGCGCAGCGGCGCCGTGGAAAAGCTGGTCAACCCCTCCAGGGCGAAGTTCCACAGTCGCCAGATGCTGTATTTGCTGCGCCCCGCCGATCGCGACTGGCGCTCATAGGGGATGGCGATGCTGTTGAAACCCACCCAGCCAAACAGCCCCTTCATGAAGCGGTGGCGCTCGCGCAGCTGGCGCAGCGCTGCCAGGGCGCGCGGCGACAGCAGGCGGAAATCGCCGGTATCCACCGGGATGGGGGTCTTCGACAGGCGCTGCATCACCCGGTAGAAACTGTGCGCGGAAGCGCGTTTGAACCAGCCTTCCCCCTCGCGCAGGGTGCGGGTGCCGTAGACATCGTCATAGCCCTCCCGCCAGCGGGCGACGAATTCGGGCACCAGTTCCGGCGGATCCTGGCCGTCGGCATCCAGGATCATCGCCGCCCCCTCTTGCACCAGGTCCAGGCCGGCGGTCAGCGCCGCCTCCTTGCCGAAATTGCGCGACAGCCGCAGCAGCGATACGCGCCGGTCACCAGCAGCGATGCCCTGCAACACCTTCCAGGTGCCATCGCTGCTGCCATCGTCCACATACAGCACCCGCCCGTGCACCCCGTGCTCGCGCAGCAACCCGTCCAGCACCGCGGCAACACGCGGATGCAGCTGCGGCAGCGCCTCGGCCTCGTTCCAGGCCGCCACCACCATCGTCAGCATTTCTGCATTCTTCATCGGCTCATCGTAACCCCGCCCCCCCCCTGCCCGAGCCCCTCGAATCCGGCGGTCACGTAGGTCGGGGCTACGCCCCCGACGCGAATTCTGCGTACCGGCGATTACTGCGTACCGGCGATCAATCAAGCAGGTCCAGATAGGCCTCACCCCCGATCTGCCGCATCTGCCGCTGGATCTGGCCGGTCCGCCGCTGCACGTAAGGACCCGGATTGCCCGCACTGTAGCGCGCCGGATTGGGCAGCACGGCAGCCAGGCGGGCCGCCTCCGCACTGGACAGCGCATCAGCGTCCTTGCCGAAGAACGCCTGCGCGGCGGCCTGGGCGCCATAGACGCCTTCGCCGAACTCCGCCACGTTCACATACATCTCCAGGATCCGCTGCTTGGACCACAGCAACTCCATCAGCACCGTGTACCAGGCCTCCAGCCCCTTGCGCACCCAGCTGCGCCCACTCCACAGAAACACGTTCTTGGCGGTCTGCTGGCTGATGGTGCTGGCCCCACGCAGCCGCCCACCGCGGGTACGCTCTTCCCGCGCGCGCTCGATCGCTTCCAGATCAAAGCCGCGATGGATCGCAAAGTTCTGGTCCTCGGCCGCGATCACCGCCAGCGGCAGCGCCGGCACAATCCGCTCGATATCACGCCACTCACGGCGCAGGCGGAAGTCGCGGTTGCCGTCGATCCAGGCCTGCACCTGATGCTCCACCATCACCATCGAGCCCGGCGGATCAATGAATCGCAGCACCAGCACCTGCAGCACGCTGAACAGGACCAACAGCAGCGGCGCGAGCACCAGCCACCGCAGCCAGCGGCGTCCGCTTCGACGCGCGCTCATTTCCGCCCTCCAGGCTTGCCCATCAGGTCAGCTGACCCCATCTTTGTCCGTTCGGCATTCATGGCCTCCATTATGCGAGCGCCATCGTCACTTGCCAGCCACCTGCCCGGACACACCATATAGATATGAATACAGCCGCCGCCGACAGCGACCGTCTCACCCGATTCCTCCTGCCCCAGGCCGATGTACGCGGCGTGCGCGTCCACCTGCGCGACACCTGGAACACCATCCGCTCCCACGACGAGCACCTGCCCGGTGCCAACGCACTGTTGGGCCAGGCGGTGGTGGCCTCGGCGCTGTTCACTGCCCACGCCAAGATCGATGGGCGCCTGTCGGTGCAGCTCAGTGGACTCCAGCAAATCCGCACCCTGTTCGCCGAATGCACCTCGGCGGGCACCCTGCGCGGCATCCTTCGCCTGCAGGACCCCCAACAGCCCCTGCCGGACGACCTGCGCGAAGTCACCAGCGGCGCCACGCTGGCCATCACCATTGAAGGCCCGGGCATCGGCTCGCGCGAGCCCACCCGCTACCAGGGCCTGGTCGAGCTGTCGCAGCCCACCCTGTCCGCAGCGTTCGAATCGTATTTCCTCCAGTCCGAGCAGCTGCCGACCCGCATCCTGCTGGCGGCCGATGACCAAGGCGCGGCGGGCATCATGCTGCAGCAGCTGCCAGGCTCGGATGGCGATGCCGACGGCTTCACCCGCGCCAGCGCCCTGCTCGAGACGCTGTCCCCGGCGGAGCTGCTGGCCTGGGACAACGACACCCTGCTGCACCGCCTGTTCCACCAGGAAGCCCCCGAGCTGATGGGCGAGCGACCGCTGCGCTTCGGCTGCTCCTGCTCACGCGAGCGGGTGTCCGCCATGCTGCAGTCGCTGGGCGAAACCGAGGCCCAGGCCGCAGTGATCGATGGCCACGCCAGCGTCCGCTGCGAGTTCTGCGCGCGGACGTATCTGTTCGAACCCGCCGATATTGACGCGTTGTTCACGGGCAGGCAGGCTTCAATGGACGGCCCGGAACGCTTGCAATAGCGTTTCGGGCATGTTCGGGGATTGTTAAAGAAACATAAACGGGATAAAGTCGGAGGCCCTCGCCAAGGAACTTCCGACTCCTCGAAAGGGTCGACTGTTCACGATGACACTGCGCCCTGCCAAGCTCGTGCTTTCCGCCCTGCTCGCCCTCGGCGCAGCAGCGGGTGCGCATGCCCAGGGCAGGAACGCTGGCGACCAGGCTGTTCTGCCCGTGTGGAACAACAGCGGGCAGATCGAAGCCCTGCTGGTGCTTGAGCCGACCGACGAGGGCGCCAGGGCCGGTACCCGCTGGCGCTTTGGCAGCAACAGCTTGGACACCATGTTCGGGCTGGAATCGGGCGACTCGCTGGCCCTGCTGTGCAATCACCAGGGCGGCCTGGCCGCCCAGCTGGGCAACCTGGCCCACAACTGCTCGCTCGCGGCGCTTGACGACGACGCGCCTGCAAGCCAGCGCAGCACCGCAACCGCCTCGTTCAACACCGGCTCTGCGCGAGTTGGCGTGACCGTGGGCGACACTCAGGGCACCTTGCCCGCATGGTTGACTTCGGGGAGCCGCGGCGTCGCCGGTCAGGTGGACGGCAACGATCTCACCGTGTTCGCCCAGAAGAACATCAGCGACCAGGGCTTTGTGTCCATCGCGGGCACCGTCGCCAAGGCACGCCTGATTCCCTACGCCCAGGCCCCCGTCGGCCTGACCGACCGCTGGGACAGCAAGAGCCTGAGCGTGGGCGGTGGCTACGGCAACTTCGGTGCCAGCGTCATCGGCCAGGTGATCGACACCCCGGGCCGCGAGCGCTTTGAAGGCGTCGGCCTTGGCCTGACCTGGCGCACCCCGTGGAGCGGTCAGCTCACCGTCGGTGCCGAAAACGTGGTCACCCGGGGCAAGAACCCCTTCTCGCCGCGCGGCGAAAATGGCGAGGACGAGGGCACCGTTCCCTACGTCCGCTACGAGCAGGATCTCTAGGATCCCTTGCTGTCCCGTCCCGTTTACCGGAATAGGGACGATTTGTTAACGACACTTTAATTTCTCTCCAATGGGGGCTACTATCGGCCCCGGCCTTGCCGACTTTGGCATCTGTGTTGATGCCATACGCGGGGTTCCCATGGGATTTCCCAAGACACACTTGGAGAGAGAGATGACTTTGAAGACCACCAAGCTCCGCGACGCGATTACTTTCGCGCTCGTAGCGGGCGCAACTGCCGTCACCGGCACGGGCGTTGCATTCGCCCAGGATTCCGGTACGGAAGCCACCACCCTGGACCGCATCGAGGTCACGGGTTCGCGCATCAGCCGCGCCGAAATCGAAGGTCCGGCCCCGGTCACCGTGATCAGCCGCGAACAGCTGGCGGTCAGCGGTCAGCCGACGGTCGCCGAGTTCCTGCGCAACCAGACCTTCAACACGGTGGGCTCGTTCGCCCCCAGCTCCGGCAGCTCCTTCCAGTCCCAGGCGCAGATCAACCTGCGCGGCCTGGGTGCCAACTACACCCTCATCCTGCTGGACGGGCGGCGCATGACCCAGTCGCCGATCACCGGCGGCGGCGCGGCCAACCTGAACCTCATCCCGATGGCCGCGGTTGAGCGCATCGAGGTGCTGAAGGAAGGCGCGGGCGCCATCTACGGCGCGGACGCCATCGGCGGTGTGGTTAACGTCATCCTGCGCAAGGACTTCGAAGGTCTTGAGTTCACGGTCGGTCGCGAATGGCCGAAGTACGGCGGCGACGGCTCCGAAGCCAGCGACGCCTCGGTAGTGGGCGGCATCAGCTCCGACCGCGGCAACATCACGTTCGCGCTGGATCACACCTCGCGCGGCCTGATGTACAACCGCGACTATCGCGAGCTCATTCCGGACGCGTTCTACAACGCAGCCGGTTACAGCTCGTACAACTCGGTCGCCAACTTCGCCGGCCCGAGCGGCTACCAGTCCATCGCCAACTGCGACTTCGCTGAAAACAGCGTGATGCTGGCCGACGGCACCTGCGGCTTCGACCACATGGCCACCTCGGCCAACGAAGCCTCCGTGCGCAGCGACTCGCTGCTGGTGACGGCCAACTACGACATCACCGACAACGTCAGCTTCTTCAGCCGCATCATCACCGCGCGCAACCGTTCCTTCGGCGTCTACGCCTCCGCGCCGGTCGACAACAACGGTCAGGGCATGCTCCCGACTATCGCTGCGGACAACCCGAACAACCCGTTCGGGGAAGCCGGTACGCTGTACTACCGTTTCACCCCGCTGGGTACGCGCGACAGCATCGTGCGTGACGAGTCGCTCGACATCAACATGGGCCTGCAGGGCTACAACGACTGGTTCGGCGGCACCAACTGGGAGATCGGCGTCACCCACGGCCGTATCACCGGCACCAATACCGGCTTCAACTACGGTATCGGCAGCGCGCTCCAGGAGCTCATCGACAGCGGTGTGTTCAATCCGTTCGATCCGACCGACCCCGGTACGCAGGCAGTTGCCCCGCAGGTTGGACACACCACCCTGACCACCTCCGAGCAGCGCATGCTGCTGGTCGACGGCAACATCGGCTTCGATCTGTGGACCACCAATGCGGGAACCGCCGGCTTCGTGACCGGCTTCGAGTACCGCGACGACCGCATGGAAGTCCTCTACGACGCCCAGAGCGCCGCGGGCAACGTGTTCGGTTCGGCCGGCTCCAACACCGGCGGCGAGCGCGCGTCCTACTCGGTCTACGCGGAAGCCCTGATTCCGCTGATGTCCACCCTGAGCCTGACCGCCGCCGCACGCTACGACAGCTACAACGACATCGGCAGCAAGACCACGCCTCGCGTGGGGCTTGAGTTCCGTCCGATCGACTCCCTGCTGGTCCGCGGCTCGTGGGGCAAGGGCTTCCGCGCACCCACCATGGATGACCTGTACGGCGCATCCGGCACCACCAACGTGGCCATCACCGAAATTCCGGGCGTCGTGGCCGGCAACGACGAGCTGGCCTGTCAGGCGCTTCAGGGCGTCGGCATCACCGGCTACCAGCCGTACCCCGTCGATCCTTGCGGCGCGGGCAGCCAGTACCAGTTCGTCGTCGGCTCGAACCCGAACCTGACGGCGGAAGAGTCGGAGAACTGGGGCGTGGGCGTCGTATTCAGCCCCACTCCGGATTTCTCGGCCAGCCTGGATTACTACTCGGTTGACCTGGAAAACGTCGTCACCACCGCACCGAACGCCTTGGCCCTGCGCTACGGCAACGAAGGGCGTGAAGACTTCGGCGTGATCCGTGGCGGCGACATCATCGCTCCGGACGGCACTGTGCTGCCAGGCGCTCCGATCTCGATCCTCTCGCCGCTGTTCAACGGTGCCGCGCGCAAGATCACCGGCCTGGATCTGGATGTCCGGTACGGCTTCGACACCGATGTGGGTCGCTTCAACACCGCCCTGTCGTGGTCGCGCCAGCTCACCAACGACCTGCAGCCCCTGCCGGAACTGGACACCATCGAACGTGAAGGCCTGTTCGGATATCCGAAGGACCGCGGCCAGCTCTCCGCGGGCTGGTCCAGCGGCGACATCGGCGTGAGCGCCATCGCAAACTACATCGGACCGAACCGCAACCCGACCGGCGCCAACAATGTCGGCTCGTGGACCACGGTGGACCTGCAGACGAACTTCGAGCTGCCGTGGAACAGCCGCATCGAGTTCGGCGTGCGCAACGTCGGCGACAAGACCGCTCCGATGCGCCAGGCCTATGGTGCTCCGTTCTACGATCAGAGCCTGTACAACATCTACGGCCGTACGCCGTACCTGCGCTTCACCCAGCGCTTCTGATCAGAGCGCACCTGCCAACGTTCGCGGCGGCGACCTTGCCGCCGCGCTCCGAAGCAAACCCCCCGGCATCAGCCGGGGGGTTTTTCGTTTCAGGCAGCCGGTTTCGTCAGCCGGGCTTGCGCACCGCCCAGGCGTTGAAAGCCACGATGATCCGCGGCCGCTGCCCGCGGTAGACAAATATCTCGTGGTAGAGGTACGAAGGAAACATGATCAGGCTGCCGGCCTTGTGGACCCGCTGGACGGGCTGGACCTGATAGGGAAACGCCATCGCTTCGTTGGCGGGATCCTTGTACATGTCAGCGCCCGCACGCGGATCGCGGAACCGGACCACGCCGCTGTCGGCGTCCTGCTCCGCGTCCCCCGGGTCAACGCAATAGATGCCTGACCAGCTCGCGTTCGGGTGGTTGTGCGTGCCCTGGTAGCCGCCTGGCCGGGTCACGTGGAACCACATGCTGTACTCCAGCGCAAGGGCGTCGCCGCGGACCTTTCCGCCGCTCAGGCCCGCGACCAGATCGCGCAACACGCCATCAATGAACCCAAACAGGCTGGCCACAGCCGGTTCCTTGCGCGTGTGCAGATAGAAGTTGCTTTCAAACACCCGCGACAGCGTGTCGCGTGCCACCGTGTCGCGATGCATCTCCCCTTCCGCTTCAAGGCCCAGGAACAATCCCCGCAGCTCTGGATTGATCTGCTCGGCGCCTGGCAGTGTTGCCTCGAGCATCGGGACGGCAAAAATCGGAAACACCTGAGCACTGCTTTCGTTCATTGAATCCTCCATCGGTATCCACTTGTCATGGGGCCCACCTGGACGCGATTTTCTCCACTGCATCAGCGATCCGACGCCCCTGCCTGAATCCTGATCGATCCACGGCTTCATGCAGGCGTGAGCGTAGTCCCTTCCTCGCCCTGGCCGCAGCAACCGCGCGATCCACGTAGTCGGCCGGGGTCGCAGCCACCAGGCTATCCATGCCCAGGAAGCGGTTGAGGCTGGCTGCCATCCGCGCCACCGGCGCGGCCCCCTGCATCGTAAGCACCGGCAGCCCCTGCATGATGGCGTCCACCGACGTTGCCCCGCCGCCATAGCGGAAGGTGTCCAGCATGAGATCGCTGGCGCGCAGCCGCGCCATGTACTCGCCAGCTGAGGTGCGCGGCACGCAGACGAGGCGCTCGCGCGGGCCTCCCTGGCTTGTCCAGGCGGCCTCCAGGGCCGGAGCGGCCTCTGCATCGGCGTAGAGCATGAGCACGCCATCATCCAGCCGTCGCATGATTTCGACCCAGCAGTGCAGCACCTGCTTGTCGATCTTGTAGGCATTGGCGAAACTGCACATCAAAAATGACGTGTCAGCGATTCCAGCGCTGCCACGCAGCCAGTCCTGGTCCGCTTCCGGCCCAATATCACAGGCCGGCGGGAACATCGTCCCGGGCAGGTCGATGACCTTGTTCATGAAGCCGGCGCGCATTTCCGGGGTCGCAACCACAGAGTCCAGGATCACGCCGTCCAGCCAGGGAGCACGGTGATCATGGATCAATCCCAGGTAGCTGACCTGTCGCGGAGCCGGCCTGGCCGCCAGGACTTCCGGCTTGGCTCCGTATGTGTAGCCGTTGAGATCGATCAGCAGGTCGAGCCCATCGCTGCGGATTGCGTCGACAATCGCGGCTGCGGACAGCCCGTCAAGGTCCTGGAAGGTTTCCACCCGCGTGCGGATTGCAGCTGCGACCTGATCGTCGGATCGGCGCAATGAATAGGCGTGTACGTGGGCCCGTTCCCGGTCATGATCGCCGACGTAGCCGGCGAAAAGGCGCCCAACCGCGTGGCCGCAGAAATCAGAGGATAGATAGCCGATGCGCAGCCTGTCCGCCTGCCGTCGCACCCTGCGGGTAGGTTCCGTCGGCACGGGCGGCCTGGCCGACAGGGCGCTGCCTGCGGCCATGTCGAACACCCTGCGGGTGGCGTCGGCGGACAGTGGCGCATACAGCGCAACCAGCGGGTCGGGGCGGCCCCGGGGCGCTGCGCTGCGCAGCGCCTCGTCAAGGAGGCTGGCGTATTTCCGCTCAGCGTCAAAAGCGCAGCGCATCGCCGACACCTCGACCAGTCGCGAAAGAATCGATACGTCATCGGGAGCCAGGCGGGCGGCGCGTTCGAGCAATCCAAAGGCACGGCCATAGCGATGCAGTCGCTGCTCGCACATTGCCATGTTCGACAGCAACCCCGGCTCATCGCCCCCCTGAGCCAGCGCACTGTCGTAGTACTGCAGCGCCTCGGACCAGCGTCCCTGGCGATGCAACACGAAACCCAGCCCATACAGAGCAAGCCGGGAGCGATCACCGCATGCGATCGTCCTGCCCAGTGCCACTTCCGCCTGGGCGTCCATGTTCAGGTGGACCAGCGCCTGCCCCGCCTGCAGCCAATCTCGAGGTGAGGACGACCGTATCTGCAACAGCGCGTCCGCCTCCGACCGCGCCGCATCCCACTGGCCAAGCGCAGCCAGGCACAACACAAGCCCGGTCGTGACCGCCAGCGATTCGGATATTCCGGCCGCTTCCCGAAGCAGCGGCAATGCTTCCTGGTTCCGGCCCACACCCAGCAACAGGGTGCCCAACCCGTAGAGCGCCGCCTGCGATCGATCGATCGCCAGCGCCTGGAAGTAGAGTCGCCCGGCGTTTTCGACATCCCCCCTGGACCGGGCATGCTCGGCTTGCGCGAGAAGATCATCCAGGGTCATCGTTTGGCAACGAGCGTGTAGGCCATCAACTGTCCATGCTGGTGCAGCGAACCGGTCACCACCCCCATGCCGGCAGCGCCGAGACGGTCCTCGACCCCACGTACCTGGTCCGTCGTTCGTGCAGCGGCCAACTGTTCCTGTAGGCGCGCTGTTTCATCCTCAAGTTCAGCGGGCAGGCTTTTGAATGCTGCGATCTCTTGCGCACCCGCCCCGGAAGCGGCTGCCGCAAGCGCGCGCTGGACCACAATTGCCGCGCGCCCCAGGACGTCTCCCATTTTTTCCTGATCCAGCTTGCCGATCAAATCCCTGGCGACATCGTTATAGCGTCGCCGGACCACCACATGGGAACCATCGTCAAGCCCGGTGGTGCGGCGCGATTCAATCACCTGGATCATGCTGTGCGCCGAGTCAAGGAATCCGCCCGGGCGCCGGAGCCATTCCATCTGCCCCAGTTGAGCCCGTGACACAGCGCTGATCTGGGAGTCGTGCGCATGCATGACCAGCGCGATCCGCCCTTCCGGGGCGAGCACGCGGAGCGCTTCGTCCAGCGATGACGGGATATCCGAGTACTCCAGCGCAAATTGCGCGGTAAGGACATTGATGCTGGAACTGTCGAACGGCAGTTGCTCGGCAACAACTCCTGACATGAATTCCACACCGGCCAGTTCGTGATGCCGAGTTGCTTCAGGATGGATCTGGGCCGCGTCTATTCCATATATCGTTGCGCGGTTTCCGAGGCAGCGCGTGGCCAGAAGCGGAATCAGGCCATTCCCCGTGCCAACGTCGACAAGCCGCACGGGGCCTTCAATTCCTGCGAAGAAATCCCTCCAGAACTCTTCCGACAAGGAGCCGCCACTTTTATCGGATATGCACGAATGCAAAGCGCCGGTGCGCCAGTAACGGCTCCAGGGTCCGGAAGATTTCTCGGCGGGCCTCATGCCCCAAGTTTACCGCAAGCATGCCGCTGTAAACCCCGGGACGCAGGCTCCGCCTGCGTCTATCCGTGCAGCTTCGAGGCGATGGCCCCGTGCTGCACCTGCAGCGGCTCCGGCAGGCGCTCGCCGAATCCGTCCAGAAACCCGGCAAGCGCGTCGAACTCATCGCGCCAGCCGTCCGTATCCACGTGCAGCAACGCCTCGCGGTCGGCTTCAGACAAATCCGAGCCATTCAGCGACAGCGCGCCATCGGCCGGCAGCAGCCCCACCGGGGTTTCGACCGCGCCCGCGCTGCCCGCAACCCGGCCGATGATCCACTCCAGCACGCGCAGGTTGTCGCCAAAGCCCGGCCACATGAAGCGGCCGTCGTCATCCTTGCGGAACCAGTTGACGTGGAAGATCCCCGGCAGCTTTGCTCCCGGCCTGTCGAACGAGAGCCAGTGGTTGAAGTAGTCGCCGAAGTGGTAGCCGCAGAAGGGCTTCATCGCCATCGGGTCGCGGCGTACCACCCCCACCGCGCCGGTGGCGGCGGCGGTGGTTTCAGACGCCATGGCCGCGCCCACCATTACCCCGTGGGCCCAGTCGCGGGCCTGGAACACCAGCGGCACCAGCGACGCGCGGCGGCCGCCGAAGACGATCGCGGAGATCGGCACGCCCTGCGGATCCTCGGCGTGCGGCGAGAAGGTCGGACACTGGCTGGCTCTGACGGTGAAGCGCGCATTCGGATGCGCGGCCGGGCCGTTGGCCGGGTCGTAGGGACGGGCCTGCCAGTCGAAGGCCGGCACCCGGTCGTCCAGGCCTTCCCACCACGGCTGGTTGTCTTCGGTCACCGCCACATTGGTGAAGATGGTGTCGCGCTGGATCGAGGCCAGCGCGTTCGGGTTGGACTTCGCCGAGGTGCCTGGCGCCACGCCGAAAAAGCCCGCTTCTGGGTTGATCGCCCACAGCCGGCCGTCCTCGCCCGGGTGCATCCAGGCGATGTCATCGCCCACCGTCCACACCTTCCAGCCGTCGCGCTGGTAGCCCTCCGGCGGGATCAGCATGGCCAGGTTGGTCTTGCCGCAGGCGCTGGGGAAGGCCGCAGCCACGTAATGGGTTTCGCCCTGCGGGTTCTCGATGCCCACGATCAGCATGTGCTCGGCCAGCCAGCCTTCCTGGCGCGCCTGCCAGGAGGCGATGCGCAGCGCGTGGCACTTCTTGCCCAGCAGGGCGTTGCCGCCATAGCCGGAACCGTAGGACTTGATCGCCAGCTCTTCGGGGAAGTGCATGATGTAGCGGCGCTCCGGATCCAGCTCGCCGATCGAGTGCAGGCCTTTCACGAACGGCTTGCCCGCGGCGCCTTCGCGCTCGATCCGTTCCAGCGCAGCCGCGCCCATGCGGGTCATCAGGCGCATGTTGGCCACCACGTACGGCGAATCGGTGATTTCCACCCCACAGCGGGCCAGCGGCGAATCCACCGGACCCATGCAATAAGGAATAACGTACAGGGTGCGGCCCTGCATGCAGCCTTCAAACAGCGCGTCGAGCTTGCCGTGTGCTTCGTCCGGGGCCATCCAGTGGTTGTTCGGGCCGGCATCATCGCGCTCGCGGCTGCAGACGAATGTCAGGTGTTCCACCCGGGCCACGTCGTCCGGATCGGACCGGTGCAGCCAGCAGCCGGGGTGCGTCTCCGGGTTGAGCGGCAGCAGCGTGCCATCGGCCTGCATGGCCTCCAGCAGCGCCTGGTATTCGGCATCGCTGCCATCGCACCAGTGGATGGCATCGGGGCGCGTCAGTGCGGCGACCTGCGCCACCCACTCATTGAGCGCGGCAAGTGCGCTGGCATTCGCAGGCGCGGCCTGCTGGCTGGAAACTGCGTTCATCAAACCTCCGGAAAAGCGGCACCGCTGTGCAGATAGGGCGGGAAAACCGCCAGTCTAGTCGTTGCGGCTATTCGCGGCCTCGCTGCAGTGCAGCAATCCCGTCCCGGAACGTGGTCCGGATCACGCCGGGATCACGCCGGGATCAGGGTGTCCATGACGTGGCCGATGTATTTCTCGTAGGTTTCGTGATCCAGCCGCGACTGCGGCAGCTGCGATGAGAGCTGCAGGAAACCCACATAGGCGCTGTAGGCCAGACGCGCCCGGTGCTTGGCCTTGGCCTCCTCGAAACCGACCTGGCAGAACGCACTGGTCAGGTATTGCAGCCGGCGTTCGGACACCCGGCCGATCACCGGCTGCACGATGGGGTGGTCCAGGGCCTGCAGCAGTGCGCTGTAGATGGCGTGCGACTGGATCTCCACCGCCACCATCTGGATCAGGTTGCGCAGCCGCTCGTGCGGATCGGTGATGCGCTCGAGCGCGCCGAACAGGGCTTCCTGCTCCACGCTTTCCCAGCGCTCCAGCGCTGCCTGGAGCAACGCATCGCGGGAGGGAAAGTGCCAGTAGAAGCTGCCCTTGGTCACTCCGAGCCGGCGGGCCAGGGGCTCCACGGCCACTGCGGCCACGCCCTGCTCGGCGATCAGGTCCAGCGCGGCCTGGGCCCAATCATCCGTACTCAGTCGGGCGTTACGCTCCCGCGACTTTGGTTTCGGCACCTTGCCGGGAGCTGTTTTTTCCATTGCCGCAGTGTATCCATACGCCGCCGTCTCGTCATGCGCAGCCGAGCCGTGCCGTGCGATTGACACGGCCCGGCAGCATTCCCATACTGGCCCGTATGGTAAATATGCGGCGCGCAGGCAGCCTGGCCGGCACGCCCTCCCCAGGAGCCCGTAATGAGCGTTGCAATACCGTTCCTCGTCCTGATCCTCACCGGCACCTTTGCCGCCTACCACCGCCTGCGCCTGGCCACCTGGATTGCCATTGGCACCACCGGCCTGGTGGCCTGCTGGCTGCTGGGCAGCCATCCCGGCGCCACCGTGGTTGCGGCGGCGCTGCTGGCACTGGTCGCGGCGCTGCTGTTGATCGGCCCGGTACGCAAAGCGTTGATTACCACGCCGCTGCTGAAGTTCTTCCGCAAGGTGCTGCCGCCGCTGTCGCAGACCGAGCGGATCGCACTGGAAACCGGTTCGGTCGGCTTTGAAGGCGAACTGTTCACTGGCGATCCGGACTGGAACACCCTGCTGAACTATCCGAAGCCGGAATTGACCGCCGAAGAGCAGGCCTTCCTGGACGGGCCCACGGAAGAACTCTGCCTGATGGTGGACGAGTGGCAGATCAACCACGTGCACGCAGACCTGCCGCCGGAGATGTGGGAGTTCGTCAAGAAGAACCGCTTCTTCGGCATGATCATTCCCAAGGAATACGGCGGCCTGGGCTTCTCCGCCCTTGCCCACCACAAGGTGATCCAGAAGCTGGCCACGGCTTCCAGCGTGGTCAGCTCCACCGTGGGCGTGCCCAACTCGCTGGGCCCGGGCGAACTGCTGATGCACTACGGCACCCAGGAGCAGAAGGAGTACTACCTGCCGCGCCTGGCGCTGGGTGAGGAAGTGCCCTGCTTCGCGCTGACCGGACCGTTTGCCGGCTCCGATGCCACCTCGATTCCCGACTACGGCATCGTCTGCAAAGGCGAATGGAACGGCGCCCAGGTGCTGGGCGTGCGCCTGACCTTCGACAAGCGCTACATCACCTTGGCACCGGTTTCGACCCTGATCGGCCTGGCCTTCCGCATGTACGACCCGGACGGCCTGATCGGCGACACCCGCGACATCGGCATCACCCTGGCGCTGATGCCGCGCGACACCCCCGGCGTGGAAGCCGGTCGCCGCCACTTCCCGCTCAACTCGCCGTTCCAGAACGGACCGGTGCGCGGCAAGGACGTGTTCATTCCGCTCAGCCAACTGATTGGCGGCGTGGAGAAGGCCGGACTGGGCTGGAACATGCTCAACGAGTGCCTGGCCGTGGGCCGCTCGATCACCCTGCCCTCGACCGCCAGCGGCGGATCCAAGTTCGCGGCGGTGGTGGTGGGCGCCTATGCGCGCATCCGCAAGCAGTTCGGACTGTCGATCGGGCGCTTCGAGGGCGTGGAAGAAGCCCTGGCCCGGATTGGCGGGCGCGCCTATGCCGCCAGCGCCCTGTCGCAGGCCACGGCGGCGGCGGTGGACCGCGGCGACGTGCCGTCGGTGCCTTCAGCGATTGCCAAGTACCACTGCACCGAGATGGGCCGGCAATCGGCCAGTGATTTCATGGACGTGGTGGGCGGCAAGGGCATCATCCTTGGGCCGCGCAACCTTGGCGGCCGCGCCTGGCAGGCCTCGCCGATCGCGATCACGGTGGAAGGCGCGAACATCATGACCCGCAGCCTGCTGATCTTCGGCCAAGGCGCGATCCTGTGCCATCCGTGGGTGATGAAGGAAATGAAGGCCGCGCAGAACCCTGACCATGCGGAAGGGCTGCGCGACTTTGACCGCAACCTGTTCGGCCACATGGGCTTTGCGATCTCCAACGCGGTGCGCTCGTTCTGGTTCGGCATCACCGCGGCGAAGATTGGCGCCGCGCCGGGCGATGACTACACCCGCCGCTACTTCCGCAAGCTGGATCGCTACTCAGCCAACCTGGCCCTGATGGCCGACGTGTCGATGCTGATGCTGGGCGGCAAGCTGAAGTTCAAGGAGTCGCTGTCCGGGCGCCTGGGCGATGTGCTCAGCCACCTGTACATGACCAGCGCCATGCTCAAGCGCTACCACGACGAAGGTGCGCCGGAAGCCGAGCAGCCGCTGCTGGCGTGGGCCTTCCACGACAGCGTGCACAAGATGGAAACCTCGCTGTCCGCGGCCCTGCGCAACTTCCCCATCCGGCCGGTGGGCTGGTTGATGTGGCTGCTGGTGTTCCCGCTGGGCCGTCGCGCGGTGGCGCCGGGTGATCGCCTGAGTCATCGCGTGGCCGCGCTGCTGATGTCGCCCAATGCGGCCCGTGACCGCCTGGCCAAGGGCGTGTTCCTCACGCCTGGCCCGAACAATCCGGGCGGACGGATCAACAGCTACCTGGCCAAGGCCATCGCCGCCGAGCCGGTGGAACGCAAGCTGATGAAGGCGCTCAAGAACAGCAACATCGAAGCGCTCGATTTCGCTTCACAGCTGGACGAAGGCGTGCGCGAGGGCTGGATCACCGAGGCCGAGCGCGCCCAGCTGGAAGAGCTGCGCGAGCTCACCCTGGACACCATCACCGTGGACGACTTCGACGCCGAAGACCTGCGCTCAGCCGGCTACCGCGCACAGTAGGAAAAGCACGAAGCCACGTGAAACCCCGCGCTGCCCCTGCTCCGGCAGGGGCAG